>CBIMFG010000327.1:0-5711 GCA_966243125.1 uncultured Niastella sp. | reverse complement strand
ACACTCCTTTATTCATTATTAATGCAAAGAAAAATTCAGCCTTGCACATAGCAGCCCCACTGCATGATCCCTGGGCGCAGGTAGATGTTGTGGAAGGGGAGATTATTATAAAGAAAAGTTATGCTTCGTCGTTTTCAGCACCCGATACATTGAGCAGCGGGGGACTGGAAATGATCAATAAAACTATTGACCTTATGGAAAAAGAGGTATATGACCCGGGCATGTGGAAGGCATGGGTGGCGCGTTATCTGAAATAACAATTATTTCGCCTGGTTAAAAAACACCCATGTTTCTCCAGGCTTGGTTCCACTAACCCCTTCCTGGTATTGTGCCATCATCTTGTTCCAGTCATTTACGCGTGGGTTATTTTCAGTGGTTTTACTATTTATTTTCTCAAAATCAGCGCCCTTGGGAATGCTGATAATAAGCATCAGCTGCCTGCCATTTTTAAAGACCAGCAATTGTTGAAAACCGGCATTGCAAAAGCCCTGCGCCACCTCGGGCCATTGTTTGAATTGCGTGGCATGATACTGTAAATACTCCCGCTGCTTTATAGTGTCGGCCACCAGGTTGGCGGTAAGTATGATGTGCTCCCATGCTGCGGCCTGTGTTTTATTATTGCAGTTAACCTGATTACTGAATGTGTAAAAAGGTTTTTCATACAATTTAACGGTCGCTTTGGGAAACAGCTGCTGCAAGCGTTGCTGATTGGCCCGCACGTTGGGGATATGACCAAATATTATTGCCCGGTTATTCCATTGGTAAACCGACGATACGGGGATATGATGACTTTTGCAAAAGGCTTTTATCTTGTTAATATCGGGGTGCGTAGTAGCAGCGTATACAATTTCTATTGCTTGTGCACCATCGCCGCTGAGGAAGGGTGGGGTAACTGCAGCCTGTGTGAGGCATGACAGGGCAAGCAGCAGGATACAAAGGGTAAATCTATGTAAGGTGGTGATCATATGGCTGGTTTACGATCAAAGATAAACAGCCCGCCGCAAATGTTAATAGTATGAGCGGGTGAATTTCACTTTTCTTTTATGTATTTAATAAGCTCAGATCAAGCGGCACAGTCCTTATTCTCTTTCCTGTTGCTGTGTAAATTGCATTCAAAACTGCCGGTATTGCCATGGGACTGGAGATTTCTCCGATACCCTGAGGTCTTTCATCATCACTCTTCACAAAGTAAACTTCCATTTCAGGACACTCCTGCATGCGCAACAATTTGTTTTGATGAAAATTCGTGTGTACTGCACGGCCTTTTAAAATGGGAAGCCCGCCATACAATAAAGCAGTAAGTCCCCACACAATACCCCCGGTAATTTGATTGCTGGCCCCGGAAGGATTCACAACTTTGCCGCAGTCAACACCAATAACAATTTTAGTTATTGTAAGTTTATTATCACGTACAAGCACCTCTGCAATTACCGCGCAACAGCTGGTGCCATAAGGGCAAACTGCCATACCTTGTGCGCTGCCTGGCTCCATCTTTTTTCCCCATTCCGCTTTTTCTGCTGCCAGCGCCAATACCCTGCGCACTTTTGCGCCAGGAAAATGATTGGGTAATACATCGCGCTCTCCTTCCAGTAATTCAAGCCTGAATGCATAAGGATCTTTTTTCAGGAACGCGGCAATTTCATCTATAAAACATTCACTGTAAAAGCGACCATGGCCTGTTACCCCTCGCCACGCCGAGGAATGCACCAGCTCTTCACCGATCATGTTTTCATAATCATAACGGATATTGGGAATATGGTATGCCATGTCGGGCAATTGTGCATCGGCATATTTTGCTCCCCAGGTGTAGGTGCAGATCTCCTTTTCGTACCAGGCAAAAAGCTTGTTGTCTTTGTCGAAAGCCGCCTGGTACTCCATATGCTGAAAGAGGTGACCCAGATTGCATTGCTGATCATCCTCACGGGTCCACATCATTTTTACCGGAACGTTGCCTGCTTCCCTGGAAATAAACACTGCTTCTACGGCCATGTCTGGGTAGTTCCGTCTTCCAAAGCCGCCGCCTGAGGGAAAGCAATGTACCCTGATGCGGTCCTCTGCAAACCGGAAGATGCGTTGTAATTCAGTTACAACAAGGTTCGGCGCCTGAGAGCCCAGCCACAGTTCACATCCGTCTTTTGTAGTGTGGGCCGTACAGTTCAACGGCTCCATGCACGAATGAAGCTGATGAGGAAAAACATAGGATGCGTGCAAGGTATTGCTTACATGCTTCACATCAGCTACGGCGTGTGCATCGCCTATGTATCCTGTAGGGTCTGTGCGGCGTTGTGCCCGCTGCGCCGCCAACGTTTTAAAGTCTTCGGAACTGTATTGTGCATTAATGCCGCCGTCCCAGGCGATTATCAGTGCATCTCTGCCTTTCTTTGCTGCCCAAAAGGAATCTGCAACCACCACCACGCCTTCGCGAATATCGTGTGGCATATAAGGCGTTTCAGTTTGAGGACCTGCAATAGGTTTTGTAGTGAATACTTTCTTAACTCCTTTTACTTTTAAGGCAGCAGTAGCATCAAAGCGCTGAAGCTTTCCTTTAAAGACCGGACATCGTGCAATAACTGCATAGAGCATACCTGGCCGCTGCACATCTATACCATATTGCAAACTGCCGGTAACTATTGACGGGATGAGTTTGGCAGGCTTTGATTTTCCAATAAGCTGAAAATCCTTCGAGTTCTTCAGCACCACTTGCGCTGGAACGGCTATCTGAGCTGCCGCTGTTGCCAATGCGCCGAAATCAATACGCTGTAACGAGATACGGTTAACAACGAAGTGATCTTTTGCATAACAATTTTCCGGAGTGGTGTTCCATTGTTTTGCCGCAGCCGCAATAAGCATGTGACGGGCTGTAGCGCCTGCATTTCTCAACGTATCCCATTGATAAATGATGGTACAGCTTCCCCCCGTGTCGTGCCCGCCGTTTTTATCGTTCTGAAACTTTTTAAGATCGGTGTCGGGAAATTCGATTTTTACTTTCTCCCAGTCCGCGCATAATTCTTCCGCAATGATCATGGCCATGGCGGTTGATACCCCTTGCCCCATTTCATGTTTAATGAATTGGTAGCAGACTTGTCCGTTAGGCATAATTTTCAGCAAGTCACCCAATGCACCATCAGTTATTGCAAGGTTACTGTTATCATGGTTTCCAATGATGGCGTCCGATGGCACTGTCAGCAACAGGCCGCCGCCGGCTAATGCGGAGGCTCGTATAAATTGTCTTCTGTTCATGTAGCGCGATGGTTATTTTTTGCATATGCGGCCGCTTTAACTGCCTTATGAATGCGGTTGTATGTACCACACCTGCACAGGTTACCAGTCATTGCTTTTGTTATTTCTTCGTCGGAAGGGTTGTGATTTTTATTAAGAAAGGATGCTGCCTGCATGATCTGTCCTGCCTGGCAATAGCCGCATTGCGGAACATCTTCCTCCTGCCATGCCAGCTGTAATGGATGCTTTCCATCCTTTGATAGTCCTTCAATGGTAATGATCTTCTTCGTGGATGCTGCCTGCGCGGTCATTGAGCACGACCTTACCGCTACGCCATCACAGTGTACTGTACAGGCACCACATTGTGCCTTGCCACAACCATATTTGGTTCCGGTAAGCTGCGCGTAGTCCCTGATCACCCAAAGCAATGGCATCTGCGGATCAATATCAAAATTCATTCTGGTTCCATTAATATTCAGCTCAATTGTAGCCATACTCCGTACTATTGTGGCTGTTAAATTCCTGAAAAAGATAACGGGGTATTAAAAAAATCTATCAATCGTACGTTCCGGCTTACAGACGCCGAAAAACAGTGCGACTGAAGGGATAACCGGCGTTCGTCATAAGATATGCCACGTTCGTATAGGTTATGCGCCTTGTTTGACCTGGTTTTCTTAAATTTAGAAAAATCATGAATTTGCTTAGCACACTCATTTACAGTCACAATAACGGCATCCGTTTGGCGCGGCACGTATTGTTTTGGGTGGCGAATGGCGTCAGCTATCTTGCTATCATCTCATCCACAACCGAAGTTGATTGGGTGGTGGTATTTGGCCTGCTAACAAGGCTCATGATGGTGGCAGGTGTTGTTTATCTGATAATCTATTATCTGATCCCGAAGTACACCAGGCATCGCGATATACCTAATCTTCTCTTCTGGTTATTGGCTATCGTGCTCTTCATTGGCTTAGGTATGCCTTACTTCCGGTATTACGTCATCAATGTATTGTTCTGGCCAGAGTGCCCTGTGCCTTCAAACCCATTCTTCTTCGGATCGATCCTTGGCGAGGTGTTTAACTGGATGGCGGTGATTGGCTCGGCCATTGCCATCAAAGTTATTAAGTCAAAAAATGAGCTGCAGCAAAAGGCAGCGGCATTGTGGAATGAGAAAAAAATTGCCGAGTTGAGTTTTTTGAAAGCGCAAATGCATCCTCACTTTCTTTTCAATACGCTGAATACATTGTATTCAGAAGCGATTAAAACCTCAGATACAAAGAGCGAACACATTGTGCTAAAGCTTTCGAACCTCATGCGGTTTATTTTGGAAGAATGCAACAAGCCACTGATCCCGTTAACAAAGGAGATCCAGGTTATCAGCGACTATATCGCATTGGAAAAGATCAGGCATGGCAGCAGACTGCAGGTCGATTTCCGGCATGGCGTATCCGATGCATCAGATAGCATTTCGCCGTTATTGTTGTTGCCGTTCGTTGAGAACAGTTTCAAACATACGCTCTCCGCGCAGCGCGGCGTGGTGCCTATCAGTATTCATGTGCACTCTGACGACAACAACATCTTACTTCATGTTGAGAACGATGTTATTCCTCAGGAAAGTCGTGTCATGAAAAGTCATGGTCTTGGTATTGGTAATATCAGAAAACAACTGGAGCTGCTTTTTGGCGAAAGCTATTCTTTGGATATTGCAATCAACAGAAAATACGTGGTCAATCTGAAAATTCCCAAGGTAAAGCATGAATAAAATTCAATGTATAATTATTGAGGATGAAAAAGCTTCACAGGATATCGTGGCATCTTTTCTGTCACGGGTGGGATGGGTAACCCTTACCGGCATATTTGATGACGCTGTTTCCGCCATGGAGTTCTTAAGGAACAATGAACCAGATCTTATCTTTCTCGACATTCAGATCCCCGGTATTTCCGGAATCGACTTTTTAAAAATAGTCAATAAGAGATCTCAGATCATCATCACTTCTGCCTATTCAGATTATGCGTTGGAAGCCTTTGAATTGGATGTACGGGATTACCTGATGAAACCTTTTTCATTCGGGCGCTTTCTAAAAGCAATAAATAAAATTTCGCCTAAACCCACACCTGCACAAATTCATCAATTGGAAAGCGTGCCCGGTGCCGCTCCTGAGTTTGCATTTTTCAACATGAACAAAAAAATGGTAAGGGTACTGTTCAGCGATATTCTTTTTGTGGAGAGCATGCGGGAGTATGTATCCATCAGCACCGACAGTGGGAAAGTGATCACCAAAATGAAGATAACGGAAATTGAGAAGATCTTAACGGCCCCGGCTTTTGTGCGCATCCATAGGTCTTTTATTGTGAATACGTTAAAAGTTACAGCTTATACCGCGGAAGAGGTATTCATTGATAAAATTCAGTTGCCGATCGGCAAAAATTACCAGGAGGTTTGGGAGAAGGCGTTACAAATCAGATAATAAATTTGCATGGAAGTAGTCTTACCT
>CBIMFG010000326.1:0-5739 GCA_966243125.1 uncultured Niastella sp. | reverse complement strand
TGGCTGCGGAAGTACAATTGGTGGCATTGGTTGTTTTTACCGTATTGTCTGAAAAACTCACTTTTTGCGGAATGATCTGTTGCGCGGCCAGCCCTATAAAGTAATCGGCTGAATACAGGTAAAGGCCGGCCATAAAATCGGGCTTGGTGGTATTGATCAGGCCATTGTTGTACACTGCCGGATCTACCTGTGTATTACCAAAATCAAGTTTGCTGGTGTTTAAACCAATATTGGTAAACCCCGCCCCAAATCCCGCAGCCAAACTGGTTCGTGCGCTGATACCTATATGATAGGCATAGGTAGCATACGCCGAAAAATAATTCAACGGACCGGTGCGGTCATTGATTATTTGCAGGCCCACACCATGATGGGGTTCTGCAGCAGTATATTCTTCCCAATACCGTTTACCCCGCGGATTCTCACCCGGCGTTTCAAAAGAGGTAGCCGTAGTACGATAATCCTTTTTATTAATAGGCGTATGAATGGTCACATACGACGTCACCGGCGCATCCTGTATACCCGCCCACTGATGGCGATGACTCACTTTTATATCCGTATAATTCTCAATGCCCGTAAGCGCAGGATTGAGGATATATTGGTTCAGGATGTATTGGGTATAGTGTGGTTTTTGTTGGCTGTGTGCGTGTAAACAGGTTACCGCTAAATAAAATGCTATTAGTTTTTTCATGTGCGTTTGTTTTTTCTGGTGAGTGGTGAAGGGTGAAGGGTGAAGGGTGAAGGACTCGCGATTAATTAGATTGCTGCACTTTAGCAAGCTCACTCACTACTCACCACTCACTGCTCACCACTCACCACTCACCACTCACGTTATCAACTCTATCAACTCCCCTTCACCACCTTAAACTCCGTCCTCCTATTCCGCTGCCTTCCTTCCGCATTATCACTACCATCCTCATTCACGTTCGGCGCAATAGGTTGGGTAGAACCGTAGCCTTTCGCTTGTAAACGGTTCTTATCAATTCCCTTGCTGATGAGATAGGCAACGCAGGCGCGGGCGCGGGCTTCAGACAGGCGTTGGTTGTAAACATCATCGCCTTTGTTATCGGTGTGTGCGCCGAGTTCGATGTGGATTTCAGGATGGGCATTCAGTAAGGCAACCAGTTTGTTTAATGAGGTGTGGCTTTCGCTGGTAAGCGTAGCTTTATCAAATTCATAATACACGTTGTCCATCACAATGGCTTCGTTCACCGGCGGCACATCCTTTATTAAACAAATGGCCGGGTTGATCAACTGATCAGCCTCTTCGTCGATGGGTGTATAAAAAGGCAAGGCGCCATTGCTGTACCCGCTGATGGTGGCCACGGCTTTTAAAGGTTGAAACTCATCGAGGGTAAAGGAATAGTTTCCATCACCAGCTGTGGTTTGGGTATACACCACTTTGTTTTGAATGGTATCCAGAATATTGATGGTAACACCAGGCAGCGGTTGTTTGTCATCACAGGAAACAACCAGTCCGCTCACCTGCTTACGCGGTAAGATCTTTTTTAAATAGAACAGCTCCAGGCAACAGGTGGCTTCACGGTCGCTGCTGAGCCAAACATCTTCCAGCACATTTCTTACGCCACCCTTGCTTACAAAATAGATATCGTCTTTCACCGAGTTTACCGGGTAACCAAAATTCACCGGTTGCGCCCAGGCATTGATGTTTCCTTTGCTGTAATAGAAATCATAACCACCCATACCTACGCGGCCATTGGCAGAAAACACCAGCGTAGCGGAAGGCGCATGATAATAAGGCGCCTGCTCGTCGTTGGCGGTATTGATCACGCCACCCATATTTTCTGTTTTAACCGGTTTGCCGCTGTTATCCAGTTCGGCATACCAAAGATCAAAACCGCCAAAACCGCCGGGTTTGTCGCTGGCGTATAACAGGTATTTACCGCCCGGCATTACAAAGGGTTGCTGGGTGCTGGCGCCTGCTGCATTGATCAGACTATCCAGCAATACCGGTTCACTCCAGTCAGTACCATTTTTGTGACTGGTGTAAATGCCGGAGATCTTTTTACCTCCTGCTATCGTCCAGCGGGTGAGAAAAAGGGTATTGCCTTCTGGTGTGAAGGTTACTACGCCCTGATGCACATTACCAGCTTGTGGTAATGACAATGGCTTCACTTCACCCGTTACACCATCGTTTACCGGCGTGGTGTATACCCGGTTGATGTGCGATTGGTTGCGGCCGGTACTATCAATGCGGGTAGAAGTAAATAAAAGGGTATTATCATTCAACCATACGGGTGCATAATTGGCGCCTTCCGTATTAAGTGGTGTGGCGGCCTTTTGCACGTTGTACAGTTTCAGGTCTTTCTTTTTTAACTGGGTTTGAATAAACCGCAGGCTCATCAGTTCTTTCTGCGCCGATTCTGCATACTGATCATCGGTGCGATGCTCATCCAGAAAATGGGTGAACGCTGTTTCCGACTGCTCATAATTCGCCAGTGCCCGCAACTCTACGGCATAGTAATACCGCGCTAATGGAAACGCTGCATTGTTTGCCTCCAGCGTTTGGCCGTAATACGTAGCGGCTTTTGCATGATCATGTAACAAGCGATAACTTTCCGCCACGCGGTACAATGCCTGCTGTCGGCTGCTTACCGGTGCATTGTTTTTCTTCACGGTTGTGGTAGCCGCCGTATACGGACTGTACTCTTCTTTCTTTACTTTTTGTTCAGCCGTGCCCAGGTATTTTTCATAATACTGGGCTGCGGAATAATAATCTGCCTTTTTATAATAATTATCTGCGGCCCGCAAATAATCGTATGTGAATTGAGCATTAGCTGCAAACAAACTGCAGCTGATCAACCCGGTGATAAATAGCTTTTTCATAATTCATTTTTATATTGACAGGGTATACTGTTTGAAAGAAAGCAGTTGGTAGAAACCAACCGCCAGGTTTCCAGGACATTGGTGTACCTATGACTATAAGCGCGGACAGACAAATTCTATTTCTGGTGTTTTTACTGATCGCTTTCCAATAAAGGATAAAGAGATCTCAAAGCTGTTGGAGCCACGCGCCATTTTCCCCAGATCAGATGTGTTCACATCATAGCTCACACCCAGCACAAAATTTTTATGAGAGAAGCCTACAAAGGGTGATAATGCATCTTTAAAGCGGTAGTTGGCGCCCAGCATTACATCGGTGCCGGGAGCTGCTATCAGGCGGGCGTACGCGCCCAGCATTTTCTCCTGCGCCTTCCCCTGTTTCAGGTATAACACATTCGGTGTTAAACTCAGCATATCCGATAACGCTATTCTTACCCCGCCATGCACCGTATACCGCATGGGCAAACGGGCATTACCGGTTTCACTGAATTTATCATCGGGCCGGGTAAGGTGTGCTACCGAGAACCCGCCAAACAAATTCCATTTTTTACCGGGTTGTGCATCGTAGTATAAAATGCCCGCGGCTGCATCAAATGAAGTAGCAGATGTGTTACTAAACACTTCGGCCGAAGTAGCGCCGGGGTTGTAACCGGTGATAGGGTTCCACTGATCGCCAAAGCTGAGCTTTGCGCGATTGAACCGGCGTTGTATAACCCCGATCTGCATACCCATCACAATTCGCTGGTATTCCTGCGGACCAAACCGAACACCATTGTATGCATAACTGCCATAGGCGGTGAGGTAATTATAACCACCATCACCAGCTGTTTGGTTCAGCACACTGGCGCCGAAATTGGAGTTTTTATTGGTGGTGAAATCAACCGCTATACCGGGCGTAGTAAAAGGACTACTAATGTTCCCCCACTGCGATCTGTAGATCCCGGAGATGCGGTAATCACCGTCAAAAGCGCCTGTTAACGCCGGGTTCAACCAGGCGGGATAAACGTAGTATTGGGAGAAGTGGGGGTCTACTTGTGCTCTTGTTGCGAGCGATCCCAGAACGATTGTAAGTGCTAGCAATATGCTTTTTCTCATAGCATGTAGTTTTGCGTTATGAATATTAAGCCTGTTTTTAAATCCCCTCCTGGGAGGGGTTGGGGTGGGTTTACCTAAACGAATACCCACCTCCTATTTCACTATTGTTATAGACCCCGTCCTCGGCACAAACCCATTCTTCAAATGAATAACGTAGTAATAAGTAGCCATGGGCAAAGGCTTACCGCTTACCGTTCCATCCCAGGGTTTGCCATAACCTGCCGAGTAAAATACCCGTTGTCCATAGCGGTTGAACACTTCTATGGTACAACCAGGATAATCACTCAGGTTTACGATGTTCCATACATCATGCACGCCATCGCCATTGGGTGAAAAGGCATTGGGGATCAGTACCGGTTTCAGAATTTTTACTTTCAGGTCATCAGCGGCAATACATTGCCCCTCGCCTATTGCCGTGAGGGTATAGTGCTCATCGGTCATCGCCTGCAGGAATGGACGTAACACATTGGGATTGCTTAAACCCGTTCCGGGCGACCAACGGAAAGTGAGCACCGTAGAATCATTGGCCGTTGGGTTGAATTGAATTACCGTTCCTTCCGGCACGGTAAAGTCGGGCCCGGCACTGATCACTGGTTGCAGATACACTACCACCTGTTTGGTAAATGGCGCCGACACACAACCCACACCGTTGGTCACGTTAAGTTGTACGGTATAATTACCGGGTTGTTTATATTTTATTACCGGGTCTTTTTGACTGGAGGAACTGCCATCGCCAAAGTTCCAGTTCCATTGTTGTATGGGACTGTTATTGGTAGTACTGCCATCGCTGAATTTGGTATCGCTGCCCTGGCACAACGTATCGGGCGCAACGGTAAAGGCCGCAACGGGTTTGTCATAAAACGACGCCAGGGTTTTGCTAATACTACTCTTACAGCCAAATGCAGAGGTGGCTTGCAGTTGAACAGGGTATGAACCGGAAGCGCCATACACATGGCTGGCATCGGTAGCTTGTGATACTGCACTGTTGTCACCAAAGTTCCAGGAATAACTAAGCGCCGAGTTATCTGCTACCGTAGTTGCGTTTTTAAATGCTGCCGCACCACCCGGCATACATACCGCTGCAGGCAAACTAAAATCAGTTACCGGCAGCGGATGTACTGTTACCGGATGTGATGTTGTATCACTGGTGCACCCCCTATCGCTCACTGCAACCAGTTTTACAACATACGTGTTACTGGTGGTCCATGTATGCGTAAATGACGTATTGTTGTTTTTTGGCACCCAGTTGCCATCGCCCAGGTTCCATCGCCAGGTGGTGATGGAGCCCGATGCAATTGTTGATTGATCGGCAAACAGCACAGATTCATTCAAACAAATATCCGGGGTAGCCGTAAACACCGCGGTTGGCTTGGGATATACCGTAATAACGCTGGTTACCGATTCGGTACAACCAGCGGCGGTAGTAAAGGTATAAGTGATCGTATGCGTTCCTGCGCCTGCCGCAGCAGGCGTAAAGCTTCCGGCTGCTGTAGTACCTGGTCCACTGTATACACCAGTGCCGGGTACATTATTGGTAACCGAAGCCGTAGCAATAGAAACAGGTGTTGCTTGATTGGCGCAAATGGCGTTTAATGCCGGGTAAGTTAAATTGGGCCGCAAACTGAATGTGGCCGGCACTGAAATATTGTTGGTACATCCGTTAACAGTGGTTACACTGAACTGGATGGTATAATTGCCGAATGCATAGGTATGTGTTGGATTTTGTACCGTAGCGGTATTGGGATTACCCGCATTGGCATTGGGGTCGCCCAGCACGTAATGGGCAATCACGCCGGCCTCGAT
>CBIMFG010000325.1:0-5741 GCA_966243125.1 uncultured Niastella sp. | reverse complement strand
AAGCCACTAGCCGGCCATCGGCCATCATCACCGACATGCAATCATCGTCGTGCCAGGTCTGCACCCAGCGATCGTAACTCAGGTGTACGCCATGTCCCAGTGGTCCTTCAACAGCTGAATCGCTGTCCCAGTAACGGGTAAATTGTAAGGGTATAGGGCCAGGCAGCACAAAATCGGTGTCGGTATAATCCACGCGACCGGTGATCAGGTCAACCGGATCGAACCCCATTTTACACAGCTTTTCGCTTAGCTTTTTGGTAGACGGGAATTTTTTGAGCAACTTATTGTTCAACGCCTTTAACAGCTTACCGCCTGCTTTGCCAAATATTTTCAGCATAGAACCAAAGGCGAAGGCTTTCAATAAGGCCATGATGCTAAAGTTGGGCACCAGTGGGCCGCCAACCATCACCGGTTTTCCCCATTGCAGGGGAATACAAAACGAGGTGGGCAGGTATAAGGAAGGAATAGGTTTGAATTTTTTTCCCGGTCTGAACGAAAGTGGAAGTCCAATGTCGTTACAGGTCATCAACATGTAACCTGCTCCACTCATGGGTGCGCCGTCTATCGACACTGTTTTGCTGCCAAAGAAATTCTGGCTGTCGTGACCAATCACCGGCATGATCGAAAAACCAATGCCAAAGGGAATATGCGCAAACGTAATGATCATGCCGCTCGTATCGGTATTACCACGCGGCACATTATTCACTTTTACAGAAGCGCCAATAAATGGGATGTAATCAAAGGGATCTATTACCAGGCCGATGTAAGGGTGGGGAAGAGGAACGAAAGGGACAGGCGTGTTCACAAAATGCACATCAATCCCGATCACCGGTTTAAGGTGTGTGTTCGCAACGTACATAACAGATTATCGATTAATGGTTAATGCATACCAAAAGAGAATGTATATTCACCATCGCTCATGGCATACTGTTAAGGTATGAATTAACAGAAACAAATGAATATACAGGCTAAAAAAGCTTCTCCGGTAGAATCAAATTTCGTTCCTTATTTGTTATCAAATACACAATCAGGTGTAAAGCCGACAGTTTTTTTGTCACTACATTCCTGTATATACAACCGCTTTTTAATGCGTTCGGGTTTTTGGGTATTCTGCGTGAGCGCGGTGATTGCTATTTTTTACTACGTGGTATTCTTGATGGATTTACACCATAGAATTGTTTGAATGCGAGTGAAAAATGGGCGAGGGTTTCAAAACCTACTGCATGATATACCTCTGATGGCCGTTTTTTCTTTTCCGTAATGAGATAATGCGCTTCCTGCAGCCGCCGCTCCTGCAGCCAGCGATTGGGTGTGGTATGAAAGGTCTTTTCAAAATCCCGTTTAAAAGTGGCCAGACTTCTGCCTGATAGGTAGGCGAATTGTTTCATTTCTACATTGAAACTAAAATGCTGTTGCATAAAGGCTTCCAGGTCTATCTTTCCCGGCAGATCAAGATCGAACAGGATGTTTTTGAAAGCCGGGTTTATCTGCAACAACAGCAGCAATGCTTCCTGGCGTTTCTGGTTTACCAGGTGTTCGGGCAAGGGCGTTTCAAAATAGGGCATTAACGTTTGAAAATAATTCTCCAGCAGCAGACTGCTGTTCAGCTTTATTACTGCGTCTTTGTAAGGATAGGGTTCTTCAAACCCCTGGTTGTATTGCCGGCTGAATTGGGCCAACGCGGCCCTGTCAAACACAACAGTGATAGATCTGAATGGAAAAAGTCCGTCGTTTAGTTGTATGAACCTGGCCAGAAAATTTTTACGATAGAAGAGCAGGTCGCCCGGGCCAAATACTTTTGTTTGGCCGGCATCTGTCACCTGTAATTTGCCCGAAATGATCTGACACAACCCATGCTCAGGGATGAACTGTTCACCTACCACTTTTTTAGCTCCTGAGTGACTGTAAAGAATGCCGGGCATATTGGTTGTGGTCGACTGCGCTTTTTTCATAATGCTCGGCTGCAAAACTGCGAATAAAATTCTTAATTCCCTGCAAAATTACCGGTACAATTTATCCCTGATCTCGCGCCAGGTTACCAGCTGGATATTATTTTCTTTCAGCAATCGGGCGCATTCAGGACTTGAGAAAAAATCAAATTCTGTTTGCCGCCATGCCGAACCCCAGTCGGTAAATCCTTTTGTAACGGACCTCATTTCCTCGTTATCGTATGCCGTGTGAATGATAAAATAGGTGAGGCCCACCGGCAGGCTGCGCAAGGTTTGGGTATACCAGGCGGTGGGGTTTGACTGCATACTTTCAGGCATGATGCTTACTATGGAGTCTGCAATAATTTCATTTTTTGAAGTGAAGCTCTCCAATTTAATATTCAACTCTCTTTCCATTTCCCGCGCCAGAAAAACCGGTATTCTGAACTCCCGGCCAACTTTAATATACGCTTTCAGAAAATCAACCTTTCTCACTACTGCAAACATGTGGGCATCCAAATGAGTTGGATCTATACCGAATTGTATGGATCTTTTTACCTGGTTGCGTATTTCTTCCTCCACCTGTGAAGCGGCAGCCAATTGTTTTACACTGTCCACTGTTGAATACAAGAATCCTTGTTTGTTAATGAGTGAAGGCACCTGCGTAGAGGACGTTACCGGCCCCCATTTGTAATTATTCCATTCGCTGGTAAGGGTAATGTGCAGGCCAAAATCCATACCGGGATGTTCCCGCACATACGAAGCAATTTCTGTAAACCAGGGACAGGGCACCATTATGCTGGCAGAATTAATACAACCCTTTTCCATGGCCGTAGTAGTGGCCGCATTTACTGAGTGCGATACACCCACATCATCCGCATGCAGGATCAACAGTTTGGTATTTTTCGGGTAACCGAGTCGTTCAGCAATTGTTTTTTGTTGGGCTGTAAGCGAGAGCAGCCAAAGAATGGAGATAACGAGTAGCGTTATTTTTTTCATATGGATTAGGTTTGAGTAAAACAAATATACCCAATCTTAGTCGTCATAAATTGCTTTTCAGTACGTATTGCAGCCGTTCCTACACTGTTGTAAGCCGAAGCGGGTTAACGCGATAGCCTAATTTCGTATACACTTCCTTCATCATGTTATAGGTGGCTATCGCTTCCCGGTAAGATCGCATTTCCCAAATCAGCATCAGTTCGCCAAAGGCGGATTTGTCGTTCCCGGGCAGGCGGTGCTGCCAATGGCTACCTGGTCCTGAATGATGTTCCGGCATACAGGGCAAACCCTGTTTTGCCAGGGCATTCATGAGGGTGGTTTTTCCGGAACCCAGTCCGTCGGAGAGGATGTAAAAGTGGTTCACGGGGGTGAGGGTAACAGAAATAGGGTAGAAATTGACCAAAAAGCGGCGCGGATATTACTACAAAATATTGAAATAGTAATCGTTACGCTGAAAAAAAAGTCTAACTAAATTTTTGCGATTTTTTTGTCAGTTTAAATGCTCGCCCTACATTTGCCCCGGAGAGATGGCAGAGCGGTCGATTGCGGCAGTCTTGAAAACTGTTGACTGTAACAGGTCCGGGGGTTCGAATCCCTCTCTCTCCGCTCGGCTCAGTTAATTGAGATAAACTTAAAGTAATAAGTCCTGCAAAATCAACGATTTGCAGGATTTTTGCTTTTTAGGCATACCTGGTTTTACCCCGCTTTATGGATGCAGTTTCCGGAGTCATCCGTGGAGTCTTACCTAATTTTATAAAGACGCGAGTAGCTTTACATACGACGCTGTTTATTAACACTTTGTAAGAACTGAACTCTGATTTTAACTGCCCCAATGGGGTAATTTTAAACTACTAAATGAAGCGTCATTTATGGAAAAGAGTTTCGGTTTGTTCTTTCACCTAAAAAGTACCAGGCATTACAAAGGAGAAGAACCGGCTTAGGATAGTACGTGATATTTTCCTGTTCAGTTGCTATACCGGTCTGGCTTATGCAGATGTAAAAATGCTTAAGCGGTCCGAATTTGTCATTGGCGTAGATGGAGAACAATGGTTGGTTAGTCGTCGGCAGAAAACGGATATCTCCGCCCGGATTCCTTTATTGCCTGCTGCCCTGTCGATCATTGAGCGGTATAAGAATCATCCGCAATGCCGGGATAACGGCCTAGTGTTACCCATTTTAAGCAATCAGAAGATGAATGCTTACCTGAAAGAGATAGCTGATGTCTTTGGGATCAATAAAGCGCTTTCTTATCACATTGCCCGGCATACGTTTGCCACGACCATAACGCTTACTAACGGGGTGCCTATTGAAACGGTTTCAAAGATGCTGGGGCACCGGAATCTGCGGACTACGCAGCATTATGCGAAGATCTTGGATAAGAACATTGGGGAGGATATGAAGGGATTACGGGAGAAGTTTAAATAGTTTGATTTTTGAAGTATCTTGATCGTGAAATATATAAGAAAATGCACGATTATCAGTTTTCTGATGAAATTAAATCTGTTTTTTATTCTATTTATAACAATGATCAGAATAATTTAAAGTACGTTCCAGCGGAGCTTATGAAGCATGGTCTAGGTTATATGCAAATATTAATACTTACGAAAACGGAATTAAATTTAGGGCTTGGCGAAGCAATAATGTTACTAGAAATACCGGACGTTGTAGTTTAGTAAACACCTCCGTTTGGCTAATCAATAAAATCCGGTAAGTTTTTTGAAAATGAGAAATATAATGAAAACAGCAACTATCCGTAAGAAGCTGCATCAATTTTTAGAAACAACAGAGGAAAAGAAAGTAAAGGCTATTTATGCGCTGTTAGAGGACGAGATTGCTCAGGACGAATGGGGGTATACCGGTGAGTTTAAAGCAGAACTTGACAAAAGGTTTACGTATTATAAAGGCGGAGGTAAAATGGTGTTTGCAAAGGATGCAAACCAACAAATTACTGAGGTATTAAAGAAGGATAAGAAAAAATGAACTAAAACATTTGAAAGCCATTGCAGAGCAGTGGCGGTTTCTTATGTTCTTGCCGGGAGTATTGCGACATAAGTTTTTTTTATTTAACTGTTATCTTCAGCTATTCGGACTTTAAATTTCCAACAGATTTTATATATGCAATATTCGATTAAGAGATATGATTTAAGGAAAGATCTTATTGCGACAGGATTGTTGACAATTACCAGTGAAGGGCAAACTACACATTTGACATATACTGATTCCGAAATTAACGAATCTGTAAGCGAACTTTATCACCCAATAACAGCTTTAGAAAGTTTAAGAAGAGTTCTTGAGAATAAACATAAATCGATAATTGGTTGTACCGGTTGTAGAAGTGATTCTGCTTATAGGGCGACAGGTGGATATGGAACATACATAATTGCACATGGGAAACCAGCATCTGAAAGAGCAAGCATATTTCAGCCGACTGATGAAATTGAAAAATTGTGTACTGTGGAAGAACACAAAATTTCATATGAAAAATGGTTAAAAAGCCGATAAAAAAGACTTTATGCAACTGGGGCCGAACGTTGAAACAATCATCGGCAGTGCAATTCAAGCTCTGGTTTCGGCGGATTGAAAGGTACTCGTCAGAATAAATAAAATTAGACCTACATTCGTAAAGCCAACGTCTACCTGAATAAACCCAGGTAAGAATAAGCCTCCCCAGCTCATTGAATCGATCAAAAAATCGACCGAAAAATTAAATAGCTGATTTTCCTGAAGATATAACGGCCGCACATATCCCGTCCGGTCCGCAAAAAAGGATCATCAGCAATGATGGTCCTTTTTGCTTTTTATCCATCTTTACTT
>CBIMFG010000324.1:0-5742 GCA_966243125.1 uncultured Niastella sp. | reverse complement strand
TGATCTTTGTGCTGCTGGCTATGGGTATCATCTATCTTTTTGTAATAAAAAAGATCAATGCCGTAGTGATGCTGGCCGGTGTGGGCATCTTAACCGCAGTTGACCTGCTGGGTATGGACAGCAACTACCTGAACAGCTACAGTTTTACCAGCAAGGATAATTATGAAGCATCCGAGTTTCCTTTAACGCCTGCCGATCAGGCCATACTGCAGGACAAAGATCCCAACTACCGGGTGCTGAATACCACAGTAGGCGATCCGTTTGCAGGCGATTCCCGTACCTCTTATTATCACAAATCAATAGGTGGTTATCACCCGGCCCGTTTGGGTATTTATGATGACTTAATGGAGTACCAGCTCAGCCGCCAGCCCAACATCAATGTGATCAACATGCTGAACACAAAATATGTTATTCAGCAGGCGCAGCAGGGCGCCGCCATAGCAGCCCCCAACCCTAATGCATTGGGCAATGTATGGTTTGTAAAAAATGTAAAAATGGTAGCAGGGCCTGTTGAAGAAATGAAGGGCCTGAACGCTTTCAACCCGGCCAGTGATGCCATTGTTGAAAACAAGTTCAACTCCATCATCAATGGCTGGCAGCCGGCCGACAGCAACTCCACCATCAAACAAACCGAGTTCGATTTCGAGAACATTAAATACGAAAGCAACAGCAGCGCGCCACACCTGGCCGTGTTCAGCGAAATATTCTATAAAGACTGGCATGCTTACATCGATGGTAAAGAAACACCAATCGCTAAAGCCAATTATGTGTTGCGTGCCATGCTGATCCCGGCCGGCAAACACACCATTGAATTTAAATTTGAACCATCCGTTTATAAAACCGGTTACACCATCTCTTCTATCACAGGCTGGTTACTCACCCTGCTGGTGTTGGGATATATTGTATTGCTGGTTAAACCGATGGTGAAAAAATAATATTGAATGTCCAATATTGAATATTGAATGTTGAAGGACTTTCACTTCGACATTCAATATTCCACATTCAATATTCATCATTTCTCTATGAGTATAGCAATTGTTATTATCACGTATAACCGGCCCGATGATGCGCTGGAACTGGCCCGGAACATCAGCCAGCTGCAACAGGTGACCACTTTGTGCAGCGAGGTTATCTTTGTTAATAACAAATCAACCGTGCCGTATACGGCCCTGGAAGCGTTTATAGCGCAACATCCGGAGATCCCTTTCCGCTACTTTAAAACTGAGGAGAACCTGGGCGTTTCGCGCGGCCGTAACTTTGCCATTCAGCAAAGCACGGCACCCTACCTGGTTTTCCTCGACGATGATGCGTTATTCAGCAACCTCGATGCCCTGCCATACATTCAGCAGATCTTTACCGGCTGGATGATCGAAAGCAGCCGGCCTACCGGTATCATCTCTTTCAAAGTATTTTACCATTCAACCGGAGAATTACAAAAAACCGCCTTTCCGCATAAACAATTCGAGCGCCGGAAAGACTGGCATCATTTTGCCACCGGCTATTTCGTTGGCTGTGCCCATGCCATTCACCGCGATGTGTTTGAGAAAACAGGCTACTACCCTACCAATTTCTTTTATGGCATGGAAGAATACGACCTCAGCTACCGCGCCATCAATGCCGGGTTCGACATCGTATACGACGACCGCGTGGTTATTTTGCATAAAGAATCGCCCTTAGGCCGACAGCCCAATAACGAAAAGCTCCGTGGCATGTGGGTGAATAAAAGTAAAGTGGCCTTTAAATACCTGCCCCTGATCAATTTTTATACAACCGCTGTTTTGTGGAGTTTCGAATACCTGAAGAAAACCAGTTTTCACCTGCCCGGCTGGTTTAAAGGCTGGCTGGAGATTATTCGCATACCCCGCAGCGAAAAAAGAAAGCCGATCGATAAGACCGGCTTGCAGTATCTTAAGAAGGTAGAAGCTAGATTGTGGTATTGAGTCGTTAAGGTTTAAAGTTTAAGGTTTAAGGTTTAAGGTGGCTCGCGAGCTTTTAAATTAATAACTATCCCACGCCGCTCAATTTCTTCGCCCCCTCTATCAACTCTGTCAACGCTATCAACCTGCATTTCCCTGTCAACTTGTTAACTTGTTAACGTGTTAACTCGTCAACTGATCAACTGGTTAACTGGTCAACTTGCCCTCCAAATCACTTATACCCAAACTTACCCAAAAACTCATCCTTACGCCGCGTAGCCACTTCAATCAACGCACTATCACTCATCTCAATCAACCCACCCCTGCCCTTATGATATTTCTTCACAAAGTTCAAATTAATGATGTGTGAGTTGTGAATGCGGAAGAACAGATCGGGTGGCAGTATTTCTTCGTATTCCTTGATAATACGCGACGACACGTACTTCTGGTTATCCGTACCATGTACGTAGGTATATCCGCCCTTGGCTTCAAAGCGAATGATCTCCGACAACTGAATAAATACCAGTCCATCGTTATTAGGCAGGGCAATTTTTTGCAGCGAAGAGTTGGGTTTATTGATGTTGAACATCAGGTTCTGCAACTGCACGTTGATGTTCTTGAAGCGGATGCGGTCCTTGGCCTTTTGCACCGCTGTTTTCAGTTCGTCGATGCTTACAGGTTTTAACAGGTAATCGAGCGCACTGTATTTAAACGCCTTTAACGTGTAGGCATCAAAGGCAGTAATAAAAATAATTTCAAAATCAATAGGCATGATCTTGTCCAGCAGGTCAAAAGCATTTCCATGCGGCATTTCAATATCCAGAAATACCAGGTCAGGATTTTTTTCAGCAATCAGCGGAATGGCAGTTTCAGCACTCACGGCCTCCCCTATTATGCGTACATCGGGGCAGCTTTCATTAAGTAGTCCATTCAGGATCCGGATGTTTTTTGGTTCGTCGTCTACGATCAGTGCGTTAATCATACGGCAAAGAAAATGAATATATTAAAAAACAGGAAAATAGATTGTCACCCTAGTCCCCAATGAATTGTGAAAATTATCTTCCAAATCATCAATTTTCATAAAGATCTTCAGCTCATGCTCCCGGTTATACATTTCTATACGGTCGGCCGTTAAGGATAAACCCTTAGACTGGTAATTTATTGGCGAAACACTCTTAAACTGCATAGCCGCCTTTCTACCGATGCCGTTATCTTCCAGTATGCATACCAGGTGATCGTTCTCTCGTTTTACCGTGATGGTTACCACGCCTTTTTTATCCTTTCTGAAACGCAACCCATGCCGCACACTGTTCTCTACAAACGGCTGGAGTATCATGGGTGGTATGTAGTAAAGAGCAGGATCAACACCTTTTTCCATATTCACCACCCAGGAAAAAGCGTCTTCCAGACGTGTTTTTTCTATTTCGAGGTAATTGGTCAGGTAATCCAGCTCTTCTTCCAGGCTAATTTCTGGTTTGCTTGAAAAATCAAGTGTTTGCCTGATGAGCCGGGAAAACCCGGAAATGAATTTATTGGCCCCCGCCACATCAGCATCCATTACATACTGCTGAATGGAGTTTAAACTATTAAATATAAAATGCGGGTTCATTTGCGCCTTGCGCGATAATTGCTCCAGCTCATTGATGCGTTTTATAAAACTGGTTTTCTCCCGCTCCCTTTTGCGAATGCGACGGATGATCAGCCACATTACCAAACTGGTGAGCGCCATCGACAGTACCACGATCAGCAGTTTAAACCAGGTTTTTTCATACAACAGTTTTTCAATAGTGAACCCTACAGTAAGTACCTGGCTGCTTACATCAAATTTATTAATGGCCTGTACTTGCAACTGGTAATCGCCCGATGGCAAGGTGGGATAATTCAATAAAGTTTCGCGGGTTTCGTGCCACACAGTATCGAGCCCCTGTAACCGGTACCGGTAGCGGATATCGCCACCCGATTTATACGAAATACCTACATAATTGAATTGAATGCTGTTGCTGGCATGGGGTATTTTCGTTGGGGCATCGCCCAGATAATAATTGTTACCGGCTACTGCAATGTTGGTGAACCGCAGGTCGCAACGGCTCTGACTGGTCATTTTTTCCTCGTCAAAAAACGTAAGGCCATCGGGTGTACCAATAAACACTTTTTTATTGGTAACATAAATGGCATCAATGATATCTGATGCCAGTCCATCGCTGATGGAATATTTCTGAATAGGAAAACCGGGGTCCAGCACATCTATCCGGTTCACGCCTTTATCGGTGCCTACCCATAATTTGCCACCGTCATAAAAAAGCGTGCGGCAAATATTGCTCGAAAGGCCGCTGTTACGCGAGAAACTCCTGAACAGGTAACCATCGCGGTAACCAATCACCCCTTCCCCGGCCGTGGCCGCCCAAACCACCCCATTGGCATCCTCCTTTACCGCGGTAATACGGCCCTGCAGCAACTTCACCTTTTCCCCCAGGTTTACCAGCTTTTTCCCGGGCAGTAGCTGGTAAAGCCCATTCAGGGTGCCTATATACACCGTATCACCATTCGAGTATACACTGGTAGCCCGTTCGTTCAGCAGGGTATCAATTATTTTTAAATCACGCTGGTCTACACTTATCACGCATCTTTCCGTAGCCGCTATGATCGTATTCCGGTGGGCGCACATGGCCTTAATGGCAATAGGGTACCTTTTAGCTATCAGTCTGTCAAGCGAAGGCGGTAGCCGCTGCAAATAGTACGTTGACCCTATCACCACGCTGTTATCCTTTAGTGTAATAAGGTTAAACATGGGCAGGTGATTGAACCAGGTAAAAAGCAGTTGCCCTTCCTTTTTTCCGTTTGGGGATGCATATTTCTTTACCAGGTTAATAGTGTTCTGCGCCTGTTTTATCTCTTTGCTGGCCACCAAAGATCCGATCATGTACCGCACTATCTTCTTTTCGGTTAGTTGTACATTCAGGGCCACCGACGAGTTCAGGCGGTATACGCCTTTTCCCATGGTAGTGAACCACCAGTTGCCCTCCGAATCTTTGAACACGTTGCTTATTGCTATGGCCGGCAAGTGATGTTGAATGCTGTCGATGCCATTCATATCATAAATAAAAGCGCCTTCCAGCGAACAAATGGCTGCATACCGGTTGTCTACAACAGCCGTATTAACCGGTTCATATTTTTTATTATAATAACAAGGAAACCCTTTTCTGTCTTCCAATGACAAAATATACACCTCATCTAACGTGCCTTTATATATCAGTTTATCGTTGAGCATGGCAGCCGTTGCAAAATGAATATGATCATATATAAAGGGCACCGTTTTCCATAGTGTAAACCGGTTATTTTCCAGCTTATAAATGTTGCCGTCTTCCATTACCCAAAAGCCGCCTGCCTTCCGGGTGCTTATAAGGGAAAGGTAGGTAAATGACCGGCTGCCATTGGTGAAAATCGTGGTTATCTGTCCGTTCGTTTGTATCAAATGCAGCCGGGAAGTTTCCTGTAACAAAATATTACCGTCCCTGTCTTCAGCAAAACGTACCACATTATCCTTAATATGCAGTTGTTTCAACAGCGTATCATTGTTGCTGTTATGAATAACGCCTTTGTAATAATAGCAAACAGTTTTTTTAAACGGCGCCAGCCATATCCGGCCTTTTGAATCAGCAAATGTTTGAATAACGTCGTTATCGGGGAGGCCGTCTTCTTTGGTAAAACTTTCAAAATGCGTTCCATCAAAACGGGTAACGCCTGCTTCAGTACCAAACCATAAAAAGCCTTCTTTGTCCTGCGTCATGCAGTATACGGTTGAACTGCCCAACCCATCGCGGCTGTC
>CBIMFG010000323.1:0-5744 GCA_966243125.1 uncultured Niastella sp. | reverse complement strand
TTGGTTTTGCAACTGACACACTAATGGTTCTGTTTTCTACAGTGGCGCCATCCAATTCAGCGATTGCCTTTTTTGAAGCAGCTTCGTCAGCCATTTCCACAAATCCGAAACCTCTTGATCTGCCGGTTTCTCTGTCAGTAATAACTTTAGCTGAAGTAACTTCTCCATAAGGAGCGAAAAAATCTTTTAAGTCTTCATCCTGCACGTCGAAGCTTAAATTTGAAACATAAATGTTCATTTGTAAAAAATTAATTGATAAATAATTTCGAGAAAGGCAAGAAGTAAGAAACTAACTATAATGCAGGGTAATTAAGCAATGTAATTAATGAATACTAATGCGAGGCTCAAATTAACTGTATGAAGGTAACACTTATTTTTCACATTCAAATAAATGAAATTAACCGGCCTGCCACAGTCTTTAAACCGTGGCAGGCCGGCAGGTAGTAAAATCAATTCAGTAAGTCATCAATTGGAATAGCTGCCAGGTAATGGTCAATTGCATTCGTATCTGGCAAAATCCGGTATTCTTCAATAGCTCTGCTGGCCTTATTGCAATAAGCTTCAATGTAATAGCTATCCAGCTGAAATAGAAAAATAATAACGTCGGGGTATGTCCTTTGAGCCAATGCAACACCATTATTCATTACGGTGCTTTTTTTATCATCCTCATTTAACAGAATAAATTCAGAAAGCTTCATAACGTTAATTTTAATAAGTTAACTAAATAAAGGCTTGCTAAAACTTCTAATAAAACTGACGAAATACTTAGGAACCTGATACGTCAAAAAAGAAAGGAGGCAACATTGACGAATAAAACAGAGATGCTTCGAAAGTAATGATTTCTTGCCGTTCGGATAAATTTATATCCTTTTTTTATCAAATAATTGTAATAGCATGATTATTAATAACTTAAAACCTCCTATTACTTCCCGCCCATATTGGATCAGCGGCGGGGGTATAACGTAAATCACCCTCTTTAAGTATTGAATCGTTAGAATTTTACACAAGATTCAATATTGCTTCTTTGCAAAGCGAGTTTGAGACCGATTTTATCGTTTTGAACAGGTTGATTGAGGGGCTACAATATAAACATCAATCAGACATGAGTTAATTATATAGTTCATCACAAAATACCGTGTTTTTCCCATTCTGTCAGCAGGAATAAAAGTTCTATGTTTACAATACGAGTATACTCACGTCCCCTCTCTGTGAATACCACCAACCTTACAAATCAGGTAATACATAAGATCTGAGTAAAAGCGACACACCACACGTGCATTGCTGAACGTGTGCGCAATACTTTATTATTTCAAAAAATCAAACATGAAAATACAGTTCTATTCAACATTAATAGCAATTATGCTATTTACGATGCATAGTCGTTTGTTTGCGCAGATACCGCCTACAGATATCAAAACATTTGTAACCAGATTTTACATTCATGGTGTTCCTTACGATGAAGCCAAATTGTATGGGAAAAGCGCTATTCCGCAATTAACTCAAATGCTAAAAGACAAAACGTATGAGCAACACTGGCCCAATATTGTAACAACCCTGGGATATATCGGCGATCCCATGGCTGTCAATGACCTGATTCAGTTTATGGAAAACAGCACGGGAGAAATTTCTATATACCAATTCAGAGCTATCATCAGGGTATTTCAGGCGCTGGGACATATTTCTCAAACTGGTGATATCACTTCATTAAATGCGCTTAAAGAATATACTGCAATCACCAGCTGGCAAAAAAGAAAGCTGCTGTTTAAGTACCATCAATATAGCAACGATATTTTAGGTGAAGTATTGGCACGTCAGGCTATTTCGGGACTGGGCATATCAGGAAAACCTGATGCCATGAAGAAATTAAATGAGTTGAAACTAAGCAAAGACACGCGTGCCGACTGGCAGGATAATCTGCAGGAAGCTATTCAGCTAAACGGAAAGGTTTCATCGCAAGGTCCGCATAAAACATTTTCAAGGTCTCAAAATTAATTCCCCTAAAAATCATTTTATGAAAAAAAGTGTACAGCTGCTCTCACAGCTCATTATACTTTCCTTCTTTTTAAATGCTATACAGGCCCAGGCCGATAAACATATAGATCCGTCCCCTAAATATCATACACATACTTTAAGCATCGGTAAGCATGTTAGCACAACCTTTACATTAAACGATGCTCAGCGAGGCTTTGAATATGGCACCAAGATTTTGCAAACCTGCGACAATAAGGTTAACGACAATCAAGATGTAGCTTGTAAAGTAACCGTAAAACCTGGTAATTCAATGGGAAATTTTGGTACAACCAGCGATGGGCTTGATATTATCAACACCCAGGCTGAACTGGACCAGGTAATGAATAACAATTCGTTCTTTGTTAAAGTAGTTACAGACATGCCAGGAAATGGTACCGGCTTGTGTAACTCCTCCGGGGCTATTTATGCCTGCGCTACTACACCCGGAAATTCAATTGTGATTGTTGCCGGATTAAGTGATGAATTATGGGGCGAAGTGATTATACATGAATTTGGCCATACCAGGGGTTTACCGCATCGTGATGCACCTGGCAACCCAATTATGCACACATCTACCGTCGGAAATACAGAAGTTGACGATAACGAAGCGTCAAAGTACCACAACGGTGGAATTGAGGAGGGCGATAACCGGCCGGTTGATATTCTATTCCTTGTAGATGACACCGGAAGTATGAGCGAAGAAATAGATGGTGTTAAAACCGTGATTAACCTGGTATTGTCAACCGCTACAATATTTCTTTCAAATTCCTGCGAATGGACCTTTCAACTGGCAACCTTTAAAGACAATGTATCACCCCGCGATCCAACAACAGACCTGAACGTGATCAAGGCACAGGTTGCTCCCCTTTTCGCATCGGGCGGTAGCGATTGCCCCGAAGCCTCTGCAGAAGCATTGGATGCCCTGAAAGATAAGGTTAAAGACGGCGGCACTATATTCCTCATCACAGATGCATCACCGCATGCCGGAACCAATATTGAGGCAACCGCTGCTGCTCTAAAGGCAAGAGGTGTAAGGGTATTCACTATTCTATCAAATGATTGTACAAGCGCCTCCCTCGCAGGCGCAAAAATTGATGCCAGCAATAATGACAATAATGGCATCCCTTATTCCGACAATCACGATGACAATAATAGTAAAGCGGCCATGAGCACTCTGGCATTATCACCCGCACCTACAGCAATAGAGGCCTACTCGTATATTTGTCAGGAAACGGGTGGCGTATTTGCCTATGTTCCGGAAGTAAATACAGGATTACCAGCTGATAAAATCCGCTATCAAAATATTGCCTACAATATTATTCTTGGCGGCGTTGTTCCTGCCATTACCAGCGTACAGCCAGGTAAAGCGCCATTGGGCAGCACCGTTGCCATCACCATCAACGGGTCTAATACGCATTTCAATGACGGCACCACCATCGCATTCAATGACCCAGGCATTACGATATCCGACATAACAGTTATTTCAAATACTAAAATCACTGCCACTATAAAAGTGGGTACGGCAGTTCCATTAACGTTCAAAGACATAGAGACCAACACTATATTAACAGATGGTACAATTGAAAAAGCATCAGGCACAGGTGTACTCGAAGTAACGACTGCTCCCCTTACGCCTACTATTCTTAGCATATCACCAGCAAGTGGAAAAGTGGGCGATGAAGTAGCCGTTAAAATTACCGGTATCAACACTAACTTCGACAACACGTCAATACCTTACCTCGGCTCGGGAATTATTGTGCATAATATAAATGCTATAAGTAAAGAAGAACTGACAGCTACCCTTCTAATACAATCAGATGCAGCTATAGGATTCAGAAATGTAACCGTGACAACAGGCACTGAAATTGCCACAGAAAACGTTCCTGGTCCATTCCTTGTAATTGGTTCAGCCTGCACCGTTCCACCTGTAATAACCGGAATAAAGATTTCCGAACCCAATGCCTTTTGTAACTCATTACAATTGCAACCTGAATATACCACAGGTTCAACTTCCGGCACACTCAATTTTATATGGACATTTGATAGCACAGTCTTATTTAGCAATTCACCAGTCATTAACCTTTCACCTAAAAATACCGATGGCATATACTCGTTGATTATTAGTGATGCGAATGGTTGCGCCAGCGAGTCAATCAGCTATACTTATCAATCACAGAATCAGATTAGCAGTTACAACCTATATGCCCTGGAAGATGCCATTTTCGGAGAAGATAACATAGTTAAGGGTTCTGTAGGCGTAAGGCAATCCTCCGGAACTGTAGCGTTTGGTAAAAACACGAAAGTTCCATCGCCGGCCTTTGTAAAAGCCAATAATATAGTGTTACACAAAACCGCTGTTATAGATAACCCTATTAAACAGGCCGCAAGCGGTATTACATTACCAACGCCGCAACAATACAATGGTAATACTGTGGGATTGCCTGTATTAATAGCTCCTCCCGGTTCAAGTCAGGTGTTCGGAAATGCAATGATCGTATACATCCGGGAAAATGCAACTGTCAAGCTAACTGGTAATAATTATGGCAGAATTTATATTGAAAAAGGCGCACAGGTAACCTTCAGTAGCGACAGTGTAAATATTCAGGATGTTTGGGTTGATGAGGGCGATAGAAAAGCTTTAACAAACCTGCATTTTGCAGCTAATAGTAATATCAGGGTAGCAGGAAAGATAGTTCTCAGAGGCAACTGCGCCGTTAATCCGAATGGTAATAAAGTAACATTCTACTTACTAGATGGTAAATATGATGAAGAAAAATTCCTTATTAAAGGTAATAATGTCAATGTTACAGCCAATGTTTATATCCCCAAGGGTAATCTGGTTGTAACAGGCGGTAATAAAGATAGCAGTAATATGAAAGGTCTCTTTATTGCAGAAAAGGTATTGAGCGTAGGGCATAACGTTACCTGGAATACCTATACCTGCATAGATGAACCACTACTTACAGTGGCCAGAACGGAAAATCCATCTTTACCTGTAACATCAACAGTTACATTCCCAGCACCAGGCACATCGGAATTAATGGTAAAAGTACTTCCAAATCCTTCAAGCAATTATTTCAGCCTTATTATACAAAGCGAGCGGCAGGAAAAAATTAATATCCGCATCAGCGACATCACTGGAAGGGTTGTAGAATCAAAGCAGGGAATACTTCCCAATTCCATCGTCCGGGTTGGTAATAACTATTCCAAAGGAATCTATTTTGCAGAATTAACACAAGGAAAAGAAAGGAAATTAGTTAAATTGATACGCACCAATTAATAACAGCATAAACAGACCTTTCTGATAAAACAGAAGAGGCTTCTGAACTTACCGGAAGCCTTTTCTGTTTTAGTATTTAATAGCCTTACATCATCACCTTTTGCTTGTTTAACCTGCTGCTAATAGTACAGGGAGCTACCAATATGCAATTGGCAGCTTTTCCTTTTTGCTGAAGCCCAACCTGATTAAAAGATTGCCTTAGCGATAAAGTTTGACTACTTAACATTTTAATTGCTAACTCATTTACAGTTGCCTTGCTCACAGGATCTGCAGGTTCGTTTGACTCTTTCAACCGGTAACAGTTTGCATTTATCACAAATAAAATTGGCAATACGATGTGAATCTTATTCTTTTTGCAATAGGCAACATAGCGCTTATCCCAGATCTTTAACGGATCAGCAAGCAGGCTTTCAATGCGCCTTTTATAAACGGAATTTAAATTGCCTGAAATAAA
>CBIMFG010000322.1:0-5754 GCA_966243125.1 uncultured Niastella sp. | reverse complement strand
AAACTTTTTAGGATTTCCTTCCATTATCTTTCAAAGATAGATTTGGTTTTTTCGTCAGGAGGGTTACTTTTGCGAAAAATTGAGGGTAAGGAATCCATGTTCCCCACCCTACAATTCGATAACGTTTCGTGGATTTAAAACTTTAAACAGGATAACCACATGTTTTGGACATTAGAACTTGCATCCTATCTCGAAGATGCACCGTGGCCTGCCACCAAAGATGAGCTGATTGACTACGCAATCCGTAGCGGTGCACCCATTGAAGTGGTAGAAAATCTTCAGGAACTTGAAGATGAAGGTGAAATTTATGAAGGTATTGAAGACATCTGGCCGGACTATCCAAGTCAGGATGACTTCTTCTTTAATGAAGATGAGTATTAAAAGCCCATGGCTAAAAAATAGTGCAAACCGGTCGCTGTAAAGCGGGCGGTTTTTTTATGGTTGCCAGTTACCAGGCGCCGGTTGCAGGTTGCAGGTTGCAGGTTCAGCTCTATAAAAAAAAGCGAGCCTCCGCTAATTGCAGAGACTCGTCATATCTTATATTTCTTACTTCTTAATTCTTACTTCACTACTTACCCATTTGCTCAATAACAGCCTGGGTAACTCCGGTAAAGGAGAAACCACCGTCGTGGAACAGGTTCTGCATGGTAACCATTTTGGTAAGATCGCTGAACAGCGTAACGCAATAATCAGCGCATTGGTCGGCTGAAGCATTACCCAGCGGGCTCATTTTTTCAGCATAGGAAATAAAGCCATCAAACCCCTTTACACCGCTACCAGCAGTAGTTTGCGTAGGCGATTGTGAAACGGTATTAATACGTACTTTCTTCTTTACACCATAGTGGTAACCAAAGTTGCGGCTAACGCCTTCCAGCAATGCTTTTGCATCGGCCATTTCGTTATAATCAGGGAACACACGTTGTGCGGCGATGTACGTTAAAGCTACCACACTGCCCCAATCGCTGATGGCATCCAGGTCCCAGGCTGTACGCAACACGCGGTGCAGCGACATAGCCGATATATCTAAAGTCTTTTGGTTAAAGCCGTAATCAATTTCAGTATAAGGCTTGTTCTTACGAACGTTCAGGCTCATACCTACTGAGTGCAATACGAAATCAATTTTACCGCCAAAGTGTTTCATGGCGCCTTCAAACAGGTTCTTCAGGTCATCCATATTGGTAACATCAGCACCAATAACAGGGGCATTGGTAGCCTCAGCCAGCTTATTGATCTCGCCCATACGCAAAGCCACAGGAGCGTTGGTTAATACCAGTTGAGCGCCTTCTTCATGACAACGCAAGGCGGTTCTCCAGGCAATTGATTTTTCATCCAAAGCCCCGAATATGATCCCTTTCTTTCCTTTAAGCAGGTTATATGCCATACAATTTTGATTTTTAATTTTAGGAACGGCAAATTAACATCATTTCCATTAATTCATCACCATTTCACGGGCGTTTTCCAACGCAGCAGCCGTGGGCTTTTCGCCGCTTAGCATTTTAGCAATGGCGGTTATCCGCTCCTCCTGAGACAGCAATTTTATGTTGGTCTTAATGGAATTGCCCTTGATGTCCTTGTAAACAAAGTAATGAGCATCTGCCTTGCCGGCAATTTGTGGCTGGTGGGTAATGCTGAACACCTGGCGTTTGCGAGCCAGGTCTTTCATAATAATGCCAACCTGTTTAGCCGCCTCACCAGAGATACCAGTATCAATTTCATCGAAGATGAGCGTGGGCAGGTCGAGCGACTGGGCCACCAGCGATTTTATACAAAGCATCAGGCGGCTCAATTCACCTCCCGACGCCACTTTACGTATGGGCTCAAAACGGTTGCTTTTATTGGCATCGAACAAAAACTCAATGTTGTCCTGACCGGTTATTTGTAAGTTGGCCAGTGGCGTTACATCCACCTGCAAACGGGCATTGGGCATACCTACCAGGGCCAATGATTTATTTACTTTATCCTGCAACGGCTTCACCTGCTTCGTGCGGTTGGCGGTTAGCTTCGTAGCCAGCTCAGTAGCTTTTTGTAATAATTGCTGGGCTGCTTTTTCTTTGGTTTGAATGGCCTCATCAATATTCAATACGGCCTGTAACTTTTGTTCCAACGTATCTTTTATGGCCAGCAGCTCCTGCGTGGTGTGTACGCCGTGTTTCTTCAGCAGTTTGTAGCCGGTTGAAATACGGTCGTTCAGTTGTTCTATCTTTTGTGGATCGTGTTGTACCTGGTCGTTTATGCGCTCTACTTCATCGGCAATATCCTGCAATTCTATTTGGGCCGATAACAAGCGTTGCACCAATGGCGGCATACCGGGATGGTTATCGCTGAACGCACTCAACTGGTTATACAATGCTTTCAGTTGTTGCACCATAGGCGACTCGCCTTCACTGAGCTCATAGGCAGCTTTACCCAAGGCAGACTTTATACCTTCTGCATTACTCAACAGTTTGAGGGTGGCATCGGCTTCTTCCAGCTCATTTTCTTTCAGGGCTGCCTCGTGCAACTCATCAAACAAAAACTTATTATAGTCGTATTCTTTGGTGAACTGGTCTTTTTGTTGTTGTAATTGCGTAAGCTCCTGTTGCGCTTTTTGATATTGGGTATAAGCGCCCTGGTATTGTTGCAGTACATCGGCATGACCAGCCAATGCATCCAACACCTGGCGTTGAAAATCGCTTTCGCCCAACTCCAGCGTATCAAACTGGCGATGCAGGTCAACCAGCATGGAGCTTAGCTGGCGCAGCTGTTCCAGGTTAACCGGCGTGTCGTTTACAAAGGCCCTTGATTTCCCATTACTGCCTATTTCGCGGCGGATAACCAGTTCTTCCTCCACATCGAGGTCCTGCTCACGTAAAAAGGTTTTTACGGCTTTCTTCTCCCCTATTTCAAAGGTGCCTTCAACAAAACATTTTTTATCACGGCTTTGCAATACCGAGGTATCAATGCGGTCGCCCAGGATCAATGACAGGGCGCCCATTAAAATTGATTTACCTGCGCCGGTTTCACCGGTTATTATATTTAGCTTTTGCGAGAAGTCGATCTCTATCTCGTCAATAATTGCGTAGTTCTGTATGAAAAGTTTTTTTAGCACGGTACTTACTATTTGAACGTAACAAATATAATGGTGAATGGCCAATGGTCAAAGGTGAATAATACAGCCATAAGCTTTAAGCTGCAAGCAAATACACTACTGCGCGGCAACCGGCCGCGACGGCTTATAGCTTACAGCCTGGAGCTTGCAGCTATTCCTTACAACGCGCAATGCCTGCTTTTGCCTTTGCATCGAGCGAATTTTTAAAATCATGGTCTTTCATATTCTGGCAACGCTGAAACCATTTGATGGCAGTTTGTTTATCGCCCCGTTGCTCAAAAATATATCCTATCTGCAAGGCTGCCCGCGCTGCAAAATGTTCTTTTCGGCTCTCCCCCAGCCCAATCGCTTCTTTATAAAACACAATGGCAAAACTATCATTCCCCATGTCATCGTACAACCGGCCGGCCCGGTAAGCGAATTCCAGTTTTTCTTCCGGCAGGGAAAAATGACCGCTGTTCTTACCTTGTAACAGGCCAAGGGCCTGCCGATAATACCCACCATCATTTAACATGCGCGCCTGCAACAACAGCTTGTTGGGCCATATGTTGGTAGTAGCTTCTTTTTGCGCCTGCTTATCGGCCTCTGAATCTGTGGCGTCTTTTGTAAGGATCTTATGCCGAAAAGCGTTGGCCTTCGCATTATCACCCTGCAGGTAATAATGCCAGCTTAATTTTTGTAATACGTCTTTTACATAAAAGCGACCTTTAAACGTATTGATGAAGCGCTCCAGGTAAAACGCTGCAGCGGGGTCAAGGTGATGCACTTTGGCATAACCCATTTCCATATCCCACACCGGCATTGCCAGGTATTCGGGGCTCATATTTAACCCGCTTATTATTCGCTCAGCCTTTTCAGCCTGCTGACTGTTGCGGCTCACATTCGCTGCCAGGTAAGCAAACAAATGGTGATTCACCAGGTCAAGGTGTTGCTGATCTATAAACTGAAAAACGCCTGTTTTATCATTTTCTACATAAAACTTCAGGTAACAATAGTAAAAGATGGCTTCATCATGAAAAAGCGTTGACCACTCATCTGTTCCCGGCAAAAAGGAGCTGATTTTCCCCATGCCCTTTTTTATATTACCATTTATACCCAACAAATTGCTTAACCATTTATAACCATCAGGAATAGTGCCGGCGGCTGCCTGCATGGTACCTGCATATAAACCATTGGGTGAAAAATTGGGAAACAGTTGCTGGTTGTTCTTTATCTGTAAAAACGAACGGCGAAACTCCCACCCGGCATCCCAGTTGTTGCCGAACTTTATTCTTACTGCTGCCCATTGAAAATGGATCACCGAACGGGCAAATAACAGAAAGGGGGAGTTCTCCGGTCCTTCATCCAGTAGATCGAGGCGCGTGTCGCGGTTAGGCAGGCGCTTCTTAAATTCGGCCGGGTCTTCGTTAAAAAAGAGGGTAAAAAAGTCGATATAATTTTCGAGAAAGTAAGGGATCAGGTTGTTGGGGTGCTGGGCCTTTTCTGCATTCAGCAATTGCTGGCCATTGTTCAGCTTAAGTTGTATGATCTCATGATAAGCCTGTTTGCAGCGGTCGTTAAAATCAAATACTTTTTGGGCCTGTACGGGCACATATATTAAGACCAGTAATACTGCCAACCAGGTTGGCCTCAGGCTATTCATGGCTGCAAGATACGCAGGCGGGTTTAAGGTTAAAAGTTTAAGGTTTAAGGTTGACCTCCGAATTTAGTCACGTTCCAAATAATAGGAGGCCTTAATTGGTTTAAGGTTTAAAGTACAAGGTTTAAGGTGGCTGCTGCATGTTGAGCTTCCCTACTAATAGGAGTGTACCAAACTTCGGAAACCAACCTTAAACTTTAAACCTTATACTTTAAACTATTATAAAACGAAAGCCCCCACGTAATGCAGGGGCTCTGTTAATATATTGCAGAAATACTTACTTCACATCTACGCTGTCAAACAGGTCACGGTCAACCAGGATACGGCCGCAGTTTTCGCAAACGATGATCTTTTTACGCTGACGGATCTCACTTTGACGTTGAGGAGGGATAGCGTTAAAGCAACCACCGCAGGCATCACGCTCAACAGGTACTACGCCTAAACCGTTGCGGTAGTTTTTGCGAATACGATCGTATGACAACAACAGGCGCTCTTCTACTTTTTCGCGGGCTTCAGAAGCCTGTTTGTTCAATGCTTTTTCTTCTTTTTCGTTGGTAGCGATGATCTTTTCCAGCTCGCCTTTTTTAGTGCTTAACACACCTTCTTTGGTAGCGATGTTCTTTTTGGCTTTATCAAGTACCACTACTTTCTCAGCGATCTCTTCATTAGCATCACGAATGTGTTTTTCGGCAAGCTTAATTTCAAGCTGTTGCATCTCAATTTCTTTATTGATGGCCTCAAACTCGCGGCTGTTCTTTACGTTCTCGCTTTGTTTTTCGTATTTTTTGATCAGGGCTTCCGCTTCCTTGATCATGTTTTTCTTGGTATTGATAAACTCCTGTATGCCGTTGATCTCTTCCTCAATACGCACCTGGCGGGAGTGTAATCCCTGAATTTCATCTTCCAGGTCGCTCACTTCCATTGGCAGCTCCCCTTTCAGGATCTGGATCTCATCGATCTTCGATTCAACCTTCTGCAATGCAACGAGCGCGCTTAATTTTTCTTCTACAGAGTAATCTTTAACGTT
>CBIMFG010000321.1:0-5758 GCA_966243125.1 uncultured Niastella sp. | reverse complement strand
ATTTACTATATACGATTGTATGCCGAACAGCTCCGTGAAAATAGTGACGATCACACTGGTTTCGCCATACTTTACGGTTCGTAATACAATGCCTTTGGTATTATGGAGTGTCATTTTTGTACGAATACAATTTTAGTGACCAGTTTTTGTTGGTGCTCCTCATCGCTGGCCAATACCAGGTAAACACCAGATGAAATACTGCGGCCATTATAATCTTTGCCATTCCAAACTGCCTGGCTGCCGATGGCTTTTGTTTGATATACCAGCCGGCCATTCAACTCAGTGATTTTAACAAAAGCGTTACTGGCTACCCCTCTGATGGCAATGGTGCCGGTATAACCGGGTGGTACAGGGTTAGGAAATACCAGTACTTCGTTATTGGTTTCTTTTGTTTCTGTAGCCGTACTGCGAAATGAACAAATGCCTTTGGCGGTGGCAAAAAATACTTCACCGGTTTTGCCGTCAATGGCAATTTGTTTTACATCATTATTCAACAGCGGACTATTACTTTCTGTAAACCGGTAAATGATCTTACTGGCATCGGCGCTTAACAACCATACGCCATTTTGTGTGCCTACCCATTTACGATCGGCGCCATCCACTGCAATGGTTTGCACCTGTTCGTCGGCAAACAAATATCCTGCAAAGTTATCCTGCTGAACAATAGGTAGCACTGCTTCGCAATTGTTGTTTGTCACAGCCTGTTGTGTGCATTGAATAACGCCAATGCCTTTGGCGGTGCCTACCCAAATAAAGTTGTTTTTGTCTTTTGCAATGCAACGAACATCGTTATCTGGCAGGTTGCCATTTCCTTTTCCGTTGCGGAAGAATTTCCAGGTATCATCGCCGGGATTGTCAATGCTTTGGCCATGATTAAAACAGGCAAGTCCATTGTTCTTAGGCAGCACTATCCATTTCTGGTTATTATCATCGATCACTATTTGTGAAACGGCCTGTTCGGGTAAGGGAAAGGGAATAATAAACGATTGCCAGTTGCCGGTTGCTGTTTTCACCAACAGGGGATTCAATCCACCATAATTGGCTATCCATAAATTATTATCGGCATCAAATGCCAAACCGCTTACGCGATAGCTTTGTGAATTAAAGTAAGCTGGTTGAACAGGAGAGTTTTGTTTGAAGATGGTGATGGTATTGTCTTTTTTGATATTCACGAGTCCGCCACCAAATGAACCGGCCCAAACACTTTCATCAGCAGGGTCTGCTGCTACTGCTATCAGATCGGTGAGTGAATCCAGTTTAGGAAAACGGGTACCGTTGAAATAATTCCAGGTATTATCAGAAAATGAAAACAAACCATTCTTATTATTAAGCGGGTCCCAGTTGGCACTTACGCTACCGGCTGTTGCCCAAATGGTATTATGCAGCGCCTGCATACTACCGGTAGCTATTGCGGGCGGCGCATCGGGCACCAGGCGGTGAAATGCGGCACCATTGTAATTTGATAAACCTGCCAGGCTATCGGCTATGTAATATTCATTTTGAAAGATCACTGCCTGCCGGGGTGCAGTAGTGAGTTGCCCATCCTGAATTGTTTGTTCGGTTGTTCCTGTTGAATTCAGTACTACTATGCGGCCGGTGTTGTTATTGGTTTCGCTTAGCAATATTTTGTTATTCGATACGGTGCAATTGCTGATAGTCCAGCCATCGCGGTATAACAAACTCCAGGTGCTGCCAGCCTGTAACCATAATGAATCATTTCTTACAGCTACTACATTGTTTTGAAGGGACGCCAGTGCCTGTACATTGCCGGCAGGCAAACCATTGCTGCCAGATACCAGTTGCCAGTTGCGAAAATCGGCGAGGTTGGCGTTGGCGGGCGCTTTCTTCAATCCATCGCTGGTAGCGGCGTATACCATATTCCCATTGCTGGTAATAGCATTAACGGCCACTTTGGTACCCCCATTACCAATAATGTAAGTGTCTTTTATTTCGTATTTATCAAGGTTTATCACTACAATGCCAATACCGGTGGCCAGGTAAGCCAGCTGCTGATCAATGAACACTGCTTTTACTGTTTTATCACCTGCCAGTGTAGCATTTTTTAAGGAATTAATATTGATCAGTTTGTCATCAACCAATACATCAATATTGCTGTTATTGTAAGCAATTACCACGCGCTGGCCATTGGGTTCGGCGCCAATAGCGCTGATGCCGGTTTCGGCCAGGCCATTGGTTCGGCTCCAGCGTTCAATGGTATTGTCAAACACCTCAAGGGAGAATAAACTGTAGGGAGTTGCTGCCCATATTTTACCGGTGGTATAAGTAACACCTGTAACCTGTTGATAGGGTAAGTGATCTCGCCATTGACCAATAGGCTGCAATTGTGCCAGCGAAACGAACGGAATGGTGAGCGCTGCGCAATAAAAGGCCAGGATGCGTTGTAGCATAGTTTTCAAAGGTAATTAATAAAATTTCAGGCGCGCTAATACTAAACCGCAAGCAAAAAACGTACTAAATGGCTGAAATTCAGAAATTATATTATTAAAAAAAAGTTTCTTAATTCATTGAAATTAAAAGTTCGTCAGGGACTTTTATTAGCGGCAAATAAACTTCCTTAATCCTGTTAAAATGAGTTTCTTTGCTGCCAATAATTAATATTCTTAGCAGTAAATTCTATATTCTACATGTGGGAAAAAATCGCCCGGTTCATTTTACGGTCTCGCTGGATGTTATTGATCCTCTTATTGGCCTTAACCGGTTTAATGGGCTATCACGCTTCCAAAGTTCAAATGAGCTATGAGTTTGCAAGAGCTATTCCAACAGACAACCCTAAGTACCAGGCCTACCAGGCATTTCGCAGCCAGTTTGGTGAAGATGGGAATCTGATGGCTATTGGTATTACAACCGATAAATTATTTCAGGCCAACATCTTTAATGATTATGCAGCCCTGGCAAAAAAAATAAAAGGTGTGAACGCGGTTGAAGATGTGTTAAGTGTACCTGCCGCTACCAACCTGGTAAAAGATACTGCTAATGAAAAATTGAATGCTGTTCCGGTGTTCCCTAACAGAGCGCTTTCGCAGCCCGAGCTGGATAGCATGGCGAACGTCTTTTACAGTTTACCATTTTATCAGGGTTTGTTGTTTGATCCTGCTTCACATACCTACATGATGGGTATACGAATTAACAAAGACGTATTAAACTCAAAAGCCAGAAATAAAGTAGTAGCTGAAATTGTTGGTATAGCCGATGAGTTTGGTAAAAAGCATAACCTGGAAATGCATTACAGCGGCCTGCCGTTGATACGTACTAACCTGGCCACCAAAGTGGCTTCTGAGTTGCAATGGTTCCTGCTGGGCTCGTTGATCCTTTCTGCCATCATCCTGTTGGTTTTCTTCCGCAGCCTGAGCGCTACCCTTATGTCGCTGGCAGTAGTGATCATTGGTGTAGTTTGGTGTATGGGTACTATTGAGTGGTTTGGTTATAAGATCACGCTGCTTACCGGTGTAATACCTCCATTGATTGTGGTAATTGGTATTCCCAATTGTATTTACTTCCTGAACAAATATCACACAGCCTACAACGATATCAATGGCCAGGTGTTCACCAATGAAAGCAGAAAGCGCGTGGCCTTAACAGCCATGATCAGCCGCATGGGAGTGGTAACCCTGTTTTGTAACATTGCTGCAGCCATTGGTTTTGCGGTGTTTGGCCTTACCAAAAGCGCCGTGTTAAAAGAATTTGGGATCGTAGCTGGCATCAACATCATGGCTTTGTTCTTTATTTCCATCATGTTTATACCAGCTGTACTGAGCTTTTTACCTGATCCTAAAAAACGGCATACAAAATATTTAGAGAACAAATGGCTGCTGGCGCTGCTGGATAGTCTTGAACGCTGGTCATCGCACCATAAAAAACTGATCTACAGCGTAACTGCCCTTATTTTGGTTGCCTCAGTGGCTGGTATGTTCCGATTGAAATCAGTAGGGTTTATTGTAGATGACCTGCCTAAAACTGATAAGATCTATAAAGACCTGAAGTATTTTGAAGAACATTTTAAAGGCGTAATGCCGCTTGAAATTGTAGTAGATACCAAACAGAAACAGGGGTTGCGGCGCAACCCGGTTCAAACTTTTGCCCGCATAGATTCCTTATCACAGTTCATTGCAGCCCAACCTGAAATGGCCCGGCCGCTTTCGATTGTAGAAGGATTGAAATTTGCCCGCCAGGCATATTATAATGGCGATAGCAGCGCCTATAAAGCGCCCAACGAAGCCGATCTGCTGTTTTTATCGCAATACCTCAGTGCCAAAGCATCAACCGATAGCAATGGCAAAGCCAATAACTTTAACCGCGTGGTAGCATCTTTTATGGACAGCAACCGTCGCCAGGCGCGTATAAGTGTGAATATGAAAGATGTGGGCAGCCAGCGCCTTCCTGAGCTCATCAATACAATTGAAGGCCGTAGCCGCCAGTTGTTTGATACCGCTAAATACCATGTGGAGTTTACCGGTACCAGCGTTACCTTCCTTGAAGGCAGCGCATTCATTATAAATGGTTTGAAGGAGAGTATCCTATGGGCCTTTTTGCTCATAGCACTGTGTATGTTGTATTTGTTCAGGTCGTTTAAAATTTTGATCTGTTCCCTGATCCCGAACATTATACCGCTGATCATAACGGCCGGGGTAATGGGCTGGGTTGGCGTGGCTATTAAACCATCAACTGTTTTGGTATTTTCAATTGCGTTGGGTATTGCCATCGACATCACCATTAGGTTTCTGGTGAATTACAAACAGGAACTTTCGCTCAATACTAAAAAAACATCACACGAACTGGTAATAGACACCATTCACAAAACAGGCATCAGTATCATTTATACTTCACTGGTGTTGATTGCCGGGTTTGTTATCTTCTGTTTTAGTGGTTTTGGCGGCACGCAGGCAATAGGCTGGCTTACATCGCTTACCCTCGTACTGGCAACGTTAACCAACCTGATATTTTTACCAGCGCTGTTAATGACGCTGATAAAAAATAAGAACCAGGGAGAATCAGTTAAAAGCTATCAGTAGAATACCTTACTAAATGTTAGATTCTAACATGAGGCTATCCTTTAACAAGGGTAGCCTCATTTTTTTTGCTATATTCATTCGCATATAGCTGCAAAGTGCTTAAATTCGATCAAATTGATTTTAATTTGCATTTAATGTAGTGTGATATAAAAATTAAGCTTTATATACATGCGAAATTTAAAATTCATGATAAGAAACTAACGAATTGATTAGTATAAAGCAGCACTTATCATTAATTTATGTCCTGATATTATACCCGAGTCACAAACCAAACAAACTGTAGTCTATTAAATTGACCAAATATGAGAAAGTTACTATGGCACCCCCATTCCACAACATCCGTACCTCACACCCTACCTCCAAAGCATCTTAACTGTATAATGGTACAAAAAGATAGTCAGCAACAATGAGGTGTTTTTCATAAGCACAATCAGCGAGAAGAAAGCATGATAATCAACGTTTAGGTTTACTATACAAATAGACCAGAAAGGCTGTGGAATTGCTTGAAACGCAGAGAGCGCGGTAAGTTAAGATCTATCTTACTACTCCTGTCTTAAATGTTTTAACAACGTTTAAAGCGGCATTCTACTTCATTTTAAAACCTATTTTAAATAAGCCTGCTTATATAAGTAAGTCTTTTCCTGCTATAGATCCGCTGCCTTTAAATCCATAGTCCTATTCACTAGTTACAACCAAAATAAACAGAAATGAGAAAAATTCTAATGCTA
>CBIMFG010000320.1:0-5759 GCA_966243125.1 uncultured Niastella sp. | reverse complement strand
CAAAACCCCAGATGCATACAACCGGTTTTCCGTTTTGTTTTGCGTAAGCCGGTGACTGGGTGTATTGTTTCATTTTGTTCGTCCAGTCGGTTTTTACCTCCGTTTGCATATTCGTCCACCCGCTTACATCGTACATAATGTAGAACTTAATATTGTACTTTTCTGAGGCCGTTTTTACTTTGGCCGTCATAGCATCGCGCACGGGGCCTTCAATGCCATTGGGGTTGAACCGTTGCAGCGCGGCCACATCTATCTTATACTGGTTCATCCAGCTGAACTGTACATCTACTGATTGATCGCTGAACGAGGAGAACAACTGGGCCGGCTGTCCATTGCCAAGGTTAGGGAAATTGGTGTTGAACTTATTCGTGTACTCCCGCACATCGGGCCAGCTGATGAATGCTTTGTTCGACATGGATGGCGTGGTGCCCCAGTCCTGCCCCCAGTGCCACCAGGCATTGATGGGGGAGCCATCATTTTTGCAGGCAAACCAGCCCTGGTAACCCACAGTAATTTTTCCTACTACATCGCCGGGCAATGATTTCAGCGAGTCTTCTTTGTTGTCGCCGTCGGTATTGTCGCCACCGTTGTCATTGCTTTTGCTGCAATACACCAATGCGCACATAAGCACCATCAGGATAATGTTGTTTTTTTTCATAGTTGCGGTTTTTTATTTTTCTACCAGTCTTAGATCATCCAAACCTAATGCCACATCTGCATGTGTTTTACCGGTTGTCCACAAATAGAGGCGGAAAAAATTAAAAGCGTTGAGTTTTGGCCCGCCGTCGCCGCTGCTTTCACCCGCATCGCTAAAGTTGAGCGTGAGCTCATTCCAGCCGTTCTTTAAATTAGGGATCATGGGCCCCAGGTTCCAGCTGTATTCGTTTTTGTCGCTTTCACCCGAACTGGTGAGCTCAAACTGGCCATCGGCTTTTATCTGGCTGATATCGCCAATGTATAACCACAGTTTCAGCGCACCATTGGCTTTTGTAAGCCCGGCATTGAGCCCGGTGGGACGTTTATAAATAAAGTGCATATAATCTTCGCCGCTTACAATGGGCGCTTTCAACCAGCCCACTCCTTCCTTAGCGCCTGGCTTTTCAATAGCGCCTTTGTTACCGGCGGTTTCCCAGTTATCCAATGCATCGGTATTGTTAAATGATTCAATGGTTTTTGATTTTACGCGGAACCGCAGGTCATCCAACCCAATGGCTACATCGCTATGGGTTTTATTAGCCGTCCACAGGTAAATGCGAAAGAAATTGAAGGCATGAATATCGGGCCCGCCGTCTGATGACACCTGGGCTGTGGCGAAGTTTAGTTTTACCTCGTTCCAGCCATTCTTTAAACCGGGAATGATATCGGCGAGGTTCCAGGCATATTCTTTTTTATCTGATTCATTGGAGCTGGTGAGCTCAATTTGTCCGTCGTTGTTTTTAAGATCAGCCACGCTCGATACATAGAACCAGAAAACAAACTGACCATTTTCTACGGTAAGCTTAGGATCAACGGGTGTTGGGCGTTTATAGATCAGGTGCATATAATCTTCACCGGTTACAATGGAAGCTTTCAACCAGCCTGTACCTTCCTTGCCGCCTGCTTTTTCAATAGCGCCTTTATTACCGGCCGATTCCCAGTTGTCGATAGCATCTGCCGGATTAAACGACACCAGCGTAGGATCTGGTGGTGGCGGAGGCGGCGGCGGTGGCGGTGGTTTCAACCCGCTGGTATCGCGGCTTGAATAGTTTTCTTTTTTGCAGGCGGTGAATAGTAATACAGTGTAAGCTATTATAATCAGATACAGTTTCATTTTTTTGTTATTTACAGGTGATTGGTCGCCGGTTGCCGGTCGCGCGCTTACTTGTGAACTTGTCAACCCGTCAACTTGTCAACTCGTCAACTCGTCAACTCGTCAACTCTATTTAGGAATCTCCACTTTAATTATCTCCGATAAATTAGAACTCTTATCATCATTATTAAACCTCACGCCTACGCGCACATAAAAGGTTCTGCCCCGCACTAAATTGGGAATAACAAACTCCGGCGATTTATCGGCGGGCGACATATCGGCCCACTCTTTATTTACCGTTACTTTATATACATCGGAATAGTCGCGAATGGAGGCGCCTGGCCCTACCATTGACGTGGTGTTTACGTAGGGCTGTATTTCGGCAATGGACGGCATGCCGGCAATAGGCGCCTGCATGGTAAAGCGGAGTGTTAACTGATTACTATCCAATTGTTGGGTGAAGCCATTCAGGTATAAATAAGGCGTAAGGTTAAAATCGTATTTACTGCCTTTATCTATATCCATCTCTACCGGTGGCACTGCCCAAAAGGCGCCGCCTTTTATGGATACGCGGTAATGACCTTTAAACAGTTTGGAGTTTTTAAAGGAGCCATCCATTTTTACCGGAATATCCTGGGGCGCCGGGGTGGCGCTCCAGCTTAGTTGTTCCAGCCTGATGGTAACATTACCTGTTGCCGTTTGAATATTATTCTTTGAACTCTGATCAACCAGGTTGCCTTCCAAAGAAGCTTCGGGGGCATCAAAGTTGTCTTTTTTTACACAGGAGGCGGTTGCTATCAATATACCTGCCGCCAGTATTAATTGTAATTTCATATACTAATAATTTGGATTGTTGGGATAGAGATTGGGGTTCTTACCCAGTTCGCCGCCCGGCATGGGCTCGTAATAAAAACGTTTATCAAAATTGTAGTTACGGCCAAAGGTTTCCGGTTCTTTCAGAATAATGTATTTCTGTTCGTCAAAAACATAGTACGGCATTATTCCTGAGAAGCGGGCATTATTGAGTACCACATCTGCAATGCGCCAGCGGCGAAGGTCCCACCAGTAATGATTTTCAAAAGCCAGCTCCTTGCTGCGTTCGTTGCGTACTACATCAATGGTCATATCGGCAAGGGTTAATTGCGGCGCGCCGGCGCGGTCCCTGATCTTGTTCAAACAAGTTAATGCATCGGCAAAGGCGCCGGTTTCTATATCGGCTTCGGCCCGGTTCAACAAAATTTCTGCATATCGAAATTCGATCCAGTGCGTGGTGCTGGTAAACAGGTCAACATCTGCCTGGGGACGGCGGTAGTCGATGTATTTGCGTACGTAAAAACCGGTGCGGGTACGTTCATCTCCGGCTGTACTGATACCGGTTTGGCCAATGATGGCTTTTCCATTGTACATGGTATTGGGATCGCCCGATAACAGGTAGCTGCGGGAAGCAGGAGTTTTAGCCACCTCAGCGGCGGCGGTGCCGCTGAATGTTGGATAAATCCCACGCTGTACATCAAACGTACGGGTGCGCAGGATATCGCCGGGAAAATAAACAGTGGCTCGCAGCCGCGGTTCCAGGCCCTGAAAGGCATCAGCAACCTGATTGTACCGTTTCGGTGTGCCATCGGGGTTATTGAAATCCAGCAAACCAAAACGCTCCACATATTCCAGCGTTGGGTAGGCGCGCGACAAGGCGTTGGCCGTCATCCAGCGGGGTGAAAACGTAGCATCCCAGCTATGAGCCGTACGGCTGGGGATGGAATAATTTCTTACCAGGATGTTCTCGGTACTTTTTTCATCGAGAAAAGCATCCACATAATTCATTACCTTATCTGAATTGGACGTATATAAATTGTATTTCCCTTCCAACAGTTTGGCAGCGGCTATGGCCTGGTTAAAATAATCGGTTGCTTTTTCGGGTGCAATGCCCACATAACCCAGGGTACGCGCATCGCCGTTTACAAAGTTCTGCGAACCGTACCGGGCAATACTGCCGGCATACAACATAGCCCGTGATTTTAAGGCAGCGGCCACGTATTTATTGGCTCTTTCTGGCGCACTGGTGCCTGATAATAACGCAATGGCCTGATCGAGGTCTTTGCCAATGAAGTTCCAGGTTTCTTCTTCGGTATTGCGATGTACCTGTAATTCTTCGATGGATTGTTCAGGATATTTCTGTACCGTTTCTACAATGGGAACGCCGCCATATCTTTTAGCCAGCGCGAAATAATAATAGGCCCTTAAAAAATAAGCTTCACCGGTAAACTGGTCTATTTTATCCTTCGTAAAATTAGCCGCATATTTTGGCAAGGTCTCAATGAAGTAGTTCACGGCGCGAATGTCGGCATAGGGCCAGTAGCCAAAACCACCGCCAATATCCATACCGCCCCAGGGGCCGGCCATTTCACCGCAGGCAGCGCCTGAATGCCAGAAATGTTCCCACTCATGGTGCAGGTTAAAACCCGGCTGGTTATCACGGCCGGTGGGGCGATAGGTAAAATCTTCAATGGGCAGCTTGCGGTATACCTGGGCCATATATACGTTAACGCCCGATTCGCTGCTGAAGATCTGATCATCGGTGAGCAGGTTCACCGGTTTTATGTTGAGCTTCTGGCACGAGGAAATAACAGCCAGCACAGCTAACAGTACAATGAATATTTTATTATGCATTTTCATATGAATCGTTTAGAAGGTAATGGAAGCGCCTACGTTAAAGGTGCGGTTAAGCGGGTATTTATAGCCACCCAAACCATATTCAAAGCCGGCGTTGGGCACTTTACCCGGGTGCTCAGGATCGCTGTCTTTAAGTCCGGTAATGGTAAACAGGTTATAGCTGTTCACATACAAGCGGCTGTTTTTTATACCCAGTTTTCCAATTAATGAAGTGGGTAAGCTGTAACCAATTTCCAGGGTTTTACAACGCAGGAAAGTAGCGTCCTGTACGGCTTTGGTAGAATTGTTGATGCTGCCATAGTTAAAGCCCATAGCGGGATATTTACCAGCCACCCACTGGGTATTGGGGTCAAACACATTGTCATCAGGATTTACCGTATGCCAGCTGTCGAGGAATTTAGTGAGCGAGCTGCGGCCATACATCAGCGGTTCGGCATATTGTTCATCATACTGCACCCAAAAACCGGTTGAACCGGCCATTACGGCGCTCAGGTCAAAACCTTTATAATATAACCCAATGGTTAAACCGAAGTTGATGAGCGGCAGGTCCTGAATGGCAATGGGATGATCGTCACCACCGTCAATTACCCCATCTTCGTTCCAGTCCTGCAGGTAATAGTCGCCGGGCACCACGTTGTTATTGCCACCGCCAGTGTTGATTTTGTAATCATAGATCTGGTTGTAGCCACCGAATTGACCGCCATAGTCCTTACCCCACCAAATGTTTTTAAACCGGTTGGTAAGGCCGTTGCGCCATTGCGAATATTCATTACCTGCCAAACCCTGCGTTTGGTTACGGAAAAAATTACGCGCATAGGAAACGTTGCCGGTGATATTCATTCTTACCCCCTCTATCGTATTGCGATGCGTCAACGTCAGTTCCCAACCCTGTGTTCTGTCTGAGTTTAAGTTTTCCTGCGGCACGGTAACACCTACGGTACCGGGTATTACCACCGAGCGTTGTGCGGGCAAACCGGTGCGGTCTCTTCTGTATACATCAATAGAACCTTCTATTTTGTTATTGAGCACGGCAAAGTCAAGCCCAATGTTTTTGGTAGTGGAAGTGGTCCAGGTAATGTTTTCGTTTACGAGGCCGCGGGTTTCGGCGCCATTGGTGAACACGCCATTGAAAATGTAACCCCATACGCTGTTGTCATTGGGGTTTACGGTTGGGTAGTTATAACCGGCTACATATTGGAAAGCGGCGGCATTGTCATCGCCCATTTCGCCATAGGAAGCACGCAGTTTTAAATTGTTAATGAGCTTAGGTGAAATAAGCCTGTTGAAAAACGTTTCTTCA
>CBIMFG010000319.1:0-5760 GCA_966243125.1 uncultured Niastella sp. | reverse complement strand
GTAATAATGCGGGCAGGATATTCAAAGGATATTGGATTTAACCGGGGGCGTTATTTTTATCTTGCCCCCTCTTTTTAAAACTTAATATCCTTTCAAAATATATACGCTTACTTCCCTGATCCGTACCCGCATCATGCCGATGCCTTGGTTATGTTTTGCGCATGATGATAGAACCGTTTTTTTAAACGCTGACTAACTAATGCTTACCGTTAGCAGGTAACTGCTTTCGTGTAGTTGCCAGCGTTTTGTAGCAACCTTCTACTAACGTTTCTAATGCCTTCAATAAACGCGACCCGGCTTAGCCGGGACGCGTTACGTTTATACTACAGAGTTTTATTACTTGTCACTAAAAGAATATGCTTATTGTGCCGAAAATAAGTTGGGTGACGCTTAGCAAGAGCGCGGTAATGAATAAATTGGTTAATGCCCTATTTTATTGTTACTGTAATGGAGAGCAGATCATGCGCCCGGCGGCGCAGAAAACTGGCAGTGGCTTCTAAAACCAAACCAGAAGCCATGATCTCCATTCAGGATATGTGCAGCGGTACCGGCTTTATACCGGATTATACCACAGTAGGAGAGATTACCTCACACCGGTATATGAAAGTTATAGGCACTTTGTTGGGAAGAACGTTAGGTAGCAATGCAGCGTAGGTATATAAAAGAAAAAAGGCTCTTTAGGAGCCTTTTTTAAGTAGTTTATTGTATTGTTCTATTCTATTTTTTAGATAATCTTCAGGAAAGCCATGTTCCTCTAAAAACTTTTGAGAATCAGCAGCTTTTTTAAGGAAAAAAGGATCATTACCATAATCCCTTACCTCGTTGCTAATAATAGCATTACCAAACTTTTTTGGAGTAATGGGTTTATTATCATTAGTTGTGTGCATTATAATCCTTTTTTATTATAGTAAATTTACATTTTATTTTCTTACTGCCCAAAAGGCTTTGTAATTAACGTTTTTTTGAAAAAGTTGCCATTCACTATTTATGTAACCGTATATGGTTAGTAGAGGAGTGATTTTATCCAAACTACCTGCAATTCCCATTTGGTATAGTCTTGTCCTTGCTGAAGTACTGCCTTGGGCATAGATCCCTATATCTCTATAACGGGATGTGAAGTCTAAAACTATTAATGCTATAGTTGCAAGTACTTTATCTCTATCATGATTATTACTCACTGCTAAATCATCCATTTGAGTTTCTGTAATATCCCAATCTCCGAACGCAAGATTAAAATATGATACCCGTTGGCGTTTCGTAATGTGAAACGTACTACTTTTTTTATTTTCCCATTTGGGCCTTCACTGCAGAACTCATAATTCAAAAGTTCTTCATTAGTTTTATATTCATATCCACGTATATCCATCTTAGTTCTGGTTATATGATTAAAGTTACCATATCTCCTTATCTTAATAAAATCTCCCCACTTGATCTTCGACAACAAATAAAAAAGGCCGCCCTTTACAGAACGGCCTTTGATAATATACATACCAGTTATATTCTTTACTTCCTTCCAGGATACTCTTTCAATGCCTGTTGTAAACAGTCCATCGCTTTGTTGAGATCATTTACATTCAATACATAAGCCAGTCGCACTTCGTTCTTACCGAGTCCTGGTGTGCCATAAAAACCACTGGCAGGTGCCAGCATCAACGTTTGTCCGTTATAGGAGAACGATTCCAGTAACCATTGGCAAAACACATCAGCATCGTCGATGGGCAAACGTGCCATGGCATAAAATGCACCGCGTGGGTTGGGACAGGTTACACCGGGTATATCGTTCAACCGCTTTACCAGCACATCGCGGCGTTTCTGGTACTCAGCTTTGGTTGCATCAAAATAATTATCGGGCAGGTCAACAGCTGCTTCACCCAATATTTGGGCAAACGAGGGCGGGCTTAACCTTGCCTGGGCAAATTTCAGCGCGGCATCCAACACTTGTTTATTCTTTGTTACGAATGCGCCAATACGGCCGCCACAGGCACTGTATCGTTTGGAAATGGTATCCATCAAGATCACATGCTCCTCAATACCGGGTAAATGCATGGCGCTGATGTTTTCGCCGCCATAACAAAATTCGCGGTATGCCTCATCGCTAAACAGGTACAGGTTATGTTTCAGTATAATCTGTTTCAGCGTTTCCATTTCTTCCCGGCTGTATAAATAACCCGTGGGGTTGTTGGGGTTGCAAATAAGAATAGCCTTGGTTTTGGACGTAACCTTTTCTTCGAATGCTGAAATAGGCGGTAAGGCAAAACCATTTTCAATATTGGAAGTAACAGGTACTACCTTAACGCCTGCTGCAACGGCAAAGCCATTATAATTGGCATAAAAGGGTTCTGGAATAATTACTTCATCACCCGCATCCAAACAAGCCATAAAGCCAAATAAAATGGCTTCAGACCCACCGGTAGTCACAATGATCTGGGTATGGTCTACTTCAATCCCGTTCTTTTTATAATACTGTACCAGTTTGCGGCGGTAGCTTTCGTTACCGGCGCTGTGGCTGTACTCGAGCACTTTAAAATCGGCGTGTCGAACGGCATCCAGGATCTGTGCTGGCGTTTCAATATCAGGCTGGCCAATATTCAGGTGATATACTTTTGTGCCCCGCTTTTTAGCTCCTTCAGCAAATGGCACCAGTTTACGTATAGGTGATGGCGGCATCAGTTGGCCGCGACTACTAAGTGTTAGCATTTCGCAAATATAGGGTACTGGTTTTATGTTCAAAACGCTTTGTTTGTGGCTGAGAATGTGGTATTTACAAAAAATACTGTTCTGGTAGACTGGTTTTCAGAAGGCATGATGAAAGTCAACGGATTACACCCAGCACAAACAGGCATAGCGAACAACGGGTTCAAAAAAAAATCCTCACAGCGTTTGCCGTGAGGACCAGTTATTTTATCGATTATTACTTTTCTACTTCAGAATGATTAGCTTTTTTTAGCTCCTTTTTCTTTTTCGAACTTGGCGTACTCTTCAGCATTCAGCACTTCGCCAGTAATTTTCAATTCCAAAGGTTGGTCTACCCCGGCTACTTTTACATATATGGTTTTGTTAAAGGGGCCGGCGGCTGCCGCATTGAAACCAGCAGTGATCTTGTCATCTTTACCTTTAGCGATAGGGGCTTCAGGTTTTACGGGAGTAGTACAACCGCAAGAAGCAGTAGCTGATTCAATAACTACGGGTTTATCTGTAACGTTTGAGAATGCGAACGCATAAGTAACGGGTACGCCTTGTTTGATTTTACCAAAGTCGTGAGCTACATCCTTAAACTTAACAAAGCTATCCGCCTTTTTAACAGTTGCAGGCGCAGTCTGAGCAAATACACCAGCACTAAAGATCAATGCTGCAAATGCTAATACGAAACTTTTCATGTGTTTATGTTTTTTAATTGTTTTTCAATAACGATAAAGACGCATTCACAGGTGCTGAGGTTGCTGGGCCTTTAAAAACATTACCTGTAATGTTTATTGTCTTGAATTGGTGGTTATTGTATGTAATGGTGATCGTTTTGGTGAACTGCCCTTCAGCGGCCGCATTGTAACCTACTTTAATTACACTGGTGGCGCCGGGTTGAATGGCATCTTTGCTCCATTCGGGCGTGGTGCAACCGCAGGATGCCTGTACATTTTCAAGCATCAGGGGTTCTTTACCAATATTTACCAGCTCAAAGTTATGGGTAACAGGCCTGCCTTGTTGAATTTTTCCAAAGTCATAACCGGTTTCCTTCAACTGAACCATTTCGGCAGGTTTTGCCTCAACAGGTTTGGTATTGGTGGATGTTTGCGCCTTTGTTATAAAAGTGGCTGTTGCCAGGCAAACCAATAAAAAAAGTCTCTTCATACGTACAAATTTTAAGGTTTTTGGTTGGTATTGGCTAATCTACACAATATCCGGTTATCCCAGATTAAAAAATGATTGCTTTTTCTATTAATGGGAATAACGTCTGCAACCATAACATGTTCAAAATTACATTTTTAACGAGCTATTGGCCAAGAAATTTTTTGGCTTGTGACATTTTTTTAACAACCCCTCAAAATGGCATTGAAATCAATACTTTTGTCGCATGGAAAATAGCACTCACAATCAATCGCTTGCCGGCGAGAAGCTGTCTTTCGATAAATTTCGCGAAGAAGTATTAAGAGATTACCGTCTGGCCTGCGAAAGCCGGGAGGTTAGTTTATTGGGTCGAAAAGAAGTACTTACCGGTAAAGCCAAATTTGGCATTTTTGGTGATGGCAAAGAGATAGCGCAAATTGCGGCGTCCAAATTTTTCCAGCCCGGCGATTTCCTGTCGGGTTATTATCGCGATCAAACGTTTGCTTTTGCCACCGGCCAGGCCACCATTGAAGAATTCTTTTCACAACTGTATGCCGATCCCGATACGGCGAATGACCCCCATAGTGGCGGCAGGCAAATGAACGCGCATTTTGCCACAGCCATCGTTGATAAGCAGGGGGAATGGCTCGACCTCGTGAACCGGAAAAACATTGCTGCCGGTTTGGCGCCTACTGCCGGGCAAATGCCCCGCGCACTGGGTATGGCCCTGGCTTCCAAATTTTTCCGCAATTCAGAGGTGTTGAAAGATCTAAACCATTTGAGCAACAATGGTAATGAGATCTGTTTCTGTACTATCGGCGACGCGTCAACGTCTGAAGGACACTTCTGGGAAGCCCTCAACGCAGCCGGTGTTATGCAAATACCGTTGGCTGTTTTTGTGTGGGACGATGGATATGGCATCTCCGTTCCGCGTCGTATGCAAACCATAAAAGGATCAATTTCTGAAGCCATGCGCGGTATGCAACGTAAAGAAGGTACCAATGGTTTCGATATCTATAAAGTAAAAGCCTGGGATTATGCAGGTATGTGTGAAGTGTTTGAATCGGCCATCCGCCGCATGCGCGAAACACATATCCCCGCTCTGTTCCATGTTGAGGAAGTAACCCAGCCGCAAGGCCATTCTACTTCGGGCAGTCACGAACGGTATAAAACACCGGAGCGCCTGGCCTGGGAACGCGAATGGGATGGAAATAAAAAAATGCGCGAGTGGATCCTCGAAAATACCCTGGCCAGCGAAGATGAGCTGGAAGAAATTGAGAACAACGCCAAGGAATTGGTGCGGGTAAGCAAAGGGAAAGCCTGGGATAAGTACATTTCACCTATTAAGCAATTGGTAGGCAAATGCGTGGAAACGCTTGATGCGTTGATTGGCAATGGTGCCGATACCACCGGTGAAATAGCTGGTGCAAAAAATGCGCTGGCCGCCAACCGCGAGCCATTGCGTAAAGATGTTATGCAGGCCTTACACAAAGCCATTCAGGCGGCAGGGCATTCGCACCTGATCGCTGATGCAAAAGAATTTTACCAGCAATTACGCAAGGAAGGGTATACCAGTTATGGTAGTTATTTATACGATGAGAGCCCCAAAAGCCCGATGAAAATAACTACCACGCCATTGGAATTTACCCATGACTCGCCCAGCATGAACGGGTACGAGATCCTGAATCATTACTTTGATGAACTGTTTGCCAGAAACCCCAAAGTACTGGCCTTCGGTGAAGACGTTGGTAAAATTGGTGATGTGAACCAGGGTTTCTCCGGTTTACAACTTAAATATGGTGAGAACCGCATCTTCGATACGTCTATCCGTGAGTTAACCATCATAGGGCAGGGGATAGGATTGGCTTATCGCGGCTTGCGTCCCATAGCCGAAATTCAATACATCGACTACATGTTGTACGGCCTGCAACAGCTGAG
>CBIMFG010000318.1:0-5761 GCA_966243125.1 uncultured Niastella sp. | reverse complement strand
GGTCGTGTGGTCCATCCCCCGGGCATCCATTCCTTCAACCAGTTCATTAAAGATCAGGAACAGCTGATATGGATTGATGCTGCCTACTGTAAGGTCATCATCACCGTATTTTGAGTCGTTGAAGTGGAAACCACCGAGTTTGCCTTCGCTCAGCAACAGGGCAACAATCTGCTCAATGTTGGCATTGGGCAAATGGTGGCCAAGGTCAACCAGCGTATAGGCTTTGGGACCCAGTTTGCTGGCGTACAGCAGTGATTGTCCCCAGTCGCCTACCGTCATTGAGTAGAAGTTGGGTTCAAATGCTTTGTACTCCACAAACATTTTAAAGTTATCGGGCAGGGCTGCATAAATTTCGTGCAGGCTTTCGAGTGTGCGTTGAAATGCTTTGCGGAAATTCAACTGACCGGGAAAGCAGCTTCCGTCTGATAACCAAACAGTGATAGAATCTGAGCCCAGTTCTACCCCATGTTTTATTACTTCAATATTATGATCGATGGCTTGTTTGCGGGTTGCTTTATCAACGTGTTGCAGGGAGCCGAATTTGTAGCTGAGCTTTTGATCGGGCTGGTCCTGGAAGGTGTTTGAGTTTACGGCATCAAAACGTAAACCATGCTGGGCAGCCAATGCTTTTATTGCTTTGGCATCTTTTGGAATATCCCAGGGAATGTGCAGGGAAATGGCGCCGCCACTTTTGTTGAGTGAATGCAACAAACCTACATCTTCGATCTTTTCTTCAATGGTGCGTGGTTCGCCACCACCTGAAAAACGGCCAAAACGGGTACCACCAGTGCCTAATGCCCAGCTGGGAATGGCAATTTGAAAGTCTACCAGTTTCTTCATAATACCATCTAAACCGGCAACACCTTCGGCTGCAAAGTCAAAACGGCGTTTATGATCTTTAAGAAGGCTATTATTGTGCTCGTCTATTTTATACTTATCAATCTGCATACAATCGTTTTTTAATTGTAATAATTTCTGATTTTGAGATGCAGGGATTTTGTGATTTCTTTTGAGTTAAGCCTCGCTACAAATCTCAAAAGTTCCAAATTCCGAAATCTCTAAATGTCTTCCTACGGAAGATAAAACACCTCTTTTAACGGAACACTTACGGGTGAATTATCAGCATTACTTTCCATTATGTCTTTCATGTACGCCCACCATTTTTGCATAACGGGATGAGCGGGTAAGTTGTCCAATGCAGCAGGATCTGTTACGTTCAAAACGCCAAACAGGCTGTTGGTGGTTTCATCCAGAAAGATCGAATATTCGCTAATGCCGGTTGACTTCAATAATTCCTTTAGTTCGGGCCATAAAGCATCGTGTCGTTTTTTATACTCGGCTTCCTGACCTTTAAATAAATTCATTTTAATGGCAACGCGTGGCATAGCAATGTTTTGGTTTATGGTTTAAAGTTTATGGTTTGTAGTTTATAGGTGCAGCCTCATACGCTTTCAGTTACCGACTAAGCGCGAAACAACCACAAACTATAAACAACAAACCACAAACTAGTATAACTATCTTACGAAGGCTGTAGCAACGCCACCGTCTACGTTGATCACGTTACCGGTTGATTTGTTCAACAAACCACCTGTAACTGCAAAGCAGGCATTGGCGATGTCTTCGGGTAATATGATCTCATTGAGCAAAGTGCGTTTGGCATAGTAACCAGGTAATTCGGCTACTGTAATACCATAGGCTTTAGCACGGCCTTCAGCCCATGCACCTTCCCAAATTTTACTGTCGCTGATAACCGCATCGGGATTTACTACGTTCACCCGAATGTGATCTTTTCCTAATTCAGCTGCGTTCAAACGGCTCAGGTGTAACTGGGCTGCTTTGGCAGAACCGTAACCAGCGTTGTTGGGGCCGCTCATGAGGGCGTTCTTGCTCACGATGTTGATCACATCGCCGCCGATAGCCTGTTTGCGCATTACCTCAACACCGGCCTGTGTTACAAAGAACTGTCCTTTTACCAATACATCATACAAAATGTCCCAGTCTTTCTCAGTGTGCTCTTCAATTGGCTTTGAGATTGACAAACCCGCGCAGTTTACCACAATATCCAACCCACCGAAGGCGAGGGCAGCTGCATCAGTAGCGCCTTTGATATCGCTGGCTTTGGTTACATCCAGTACAACGGCTGCGAACACATCTTTACCGTACTGTTTAGTAAAATCTTCTTTTGCACCTTCGAGGCGGCCGGCATCATTATCATTGATGATAACGCAAGCGCCTTCGTCGGCAAATTTTTTGGCTATAGCTTTCCCTATACCACCAGCACTTCCGGTTACCAGTGCAATGCGGCCGCTTAATGCTTTTGGCTTGGGCATACGTTGCAATTTGGCTTCTTCCAGTAACCAGTACTCGATGTTAAAAGCTTCCTGACGGGGTAACGAAGTATATGATGAAATAGCTTCTGCACCACGCATTACATTAATGGCATTGATGTAGAACTCTGCTGCTACACGGGCAGTTTGTTTGTCTTTTGAGAAAGTAAACATACCTACACCGGGGAACAGAATAACCACCGGGTTAGGATCGCGCATAGCCGGGCTGTTTGGATGTTTGCAGGTATTGTAATAATCTGCATACATAGCGCGGTACGCTTCAAATTGCGGAGTCAGTTTCTCTTTGATCTTGTTTACGTCGCTCAGGTCTTCGCCAGGTGTAAGGTTCAACACCAGCGGACTGATCTTCGTACGCAGGAAGTGATCGGGGCAGCTGGTACCCATTGGGGCCAGTTTGTCGAGATCGTTTGAGTTGATGAAGTTCAATACTCTTTCGTCATCGGTGAAGTGACCCACCATTTTCTGGTAGCTGCTGCAGAAACCACGTAATACAGGCGCCAGTGCAGCGGCTTGTGAAGTACGTTGTTCTTTAGGCAGTGATTGAATTTTAGCACCACCGAAAACGGCTTTTTGTTTGCTTACGCTTTCTTCAATGAATTCGGCACAGCGTTCAATTACTTCCAGGGTGTTGATGTAGCTTTCGTAAGCGGTATCGCCCCAGGTGAACAAACCGTGTGAACCAAGCATAATACCACGAATGCCGGGGTTTTCTTCGAGGCATTTTGCCAGCTTCAACCCGAGGTCGAAACCAGGACGCTGCCATTCAACCCAGCCTATTGTTCCATTGAATAATTCCTGTGTGATCTTTTTTCCGTCTTTCGCAGCAGCGATGGCGATGGCTGCATCGGGATGCAGGTGATCGATGTGTTTGAAAGGAAGGAAACCATGCAGCGGGGTATCTATTGATGGGGCTTTTGAAGCCAGGTCAAAAATGCAATGGTTAAACAGTTCAACCATTTCATCTTCGTGCTCAATACCGCGGTAAACGTTTTTCAGGCTGCGTAAGCGATCAACGTATAAAGCAGCCAAACCACTTTTCTTCATAGTACCCAGGTCGCCGCCTGAGCCTTTAATCCACATCACTTCGGTTTCTTTACCGGTTAAAGGATCTTTTGCAATGGCTTTACATGATGTATTGCCACCGCCGTAGTTTGTAAGGCGCAGATCTGCACCCAGCAAATTACTCCGGTAAATTAATAATGCTACTTCATCGCCTTGCAGGGCGGCCGCCTTTGCGTCGTCCCACAAATAGCTTACATGCTTAAACTTTACTGCACTTGTTGCTGACATAGTCTGTGTTCTTTAATTTGTACGTTATATTTTTTACTTCAGCGAGTTACCATACCCTACCAATAATACGGAGGCAATGATGGTAATAATGCCGATAATTACCGTTGTTTTAGTTTTCTTACTTACGCCTGCCCATTCTTTCAATATTAATCCCCACGCATTGGCCGTTAAAATGATGAAGGCCATATGCAGGATCCAGCTGCTGGGGCCATTGCCCAATTTGCTTTCACCCATGCCATAGAAGAAGAATTGCAGGAACCAGGTTGTACCAGCCAATGCGGCAAAAATGTAATTGCTCAGCAATGGCGTTTTCTTATTGGTATAGTCACCAAAGGTTTTGTTGCGGGCGTTCAGGATCATACACCAGATAAAATTAGTGGTTAACCCGCCCCACAACACTACCACATATGTTACGTTATTCTGATAAAGGAACTCGCCCTGACCGGCGTGCCCCGCCTTCCATAAACTATTGGCTACTTCAGCCATAGGTTTACCGGCTTCTAACCCAAAATTGAAACAGGCGCTTAACACACCCGAAATAATGGATACCAGCAAACCAAGTCCAAACTTATATTCTGTTTTTGCTACTGCGCCATGCGGATCGGTGCCACCTTTTGACAATTCCTTTTCTTTGCGTGTACCTGCCTTGCCACAGATGATAATACCTATTACACAAAGTGCCAGCCCTAACAAGACGGTTTGCCCCCAGGAATTCCCTATCAACTGACTAAAAGTATCTTTACCTGCGGCCGGATATATATCATAGTAGATGGATGGGATAAGAGAGCCGAACACCATACAAAGCCCAAGGATAATGCTGCTACCGAGTGAAACCCCCAGGTACCGAACACCCAGGCCATAAGTTAACCCGCCAATACCCCACAAAATGCCAAATAAGAACGTATAGCCTAATACTGCACCGCCGGCCTGACTAATAATTTCCGAAAAGTTGGGGATGGTGAGCCAGGCTGCCAATGGGGGTACTATCAACCACGAAAACAAACCGCCCACGATCCAATAGCTTTCCCAGGCCCAGCCTTTTACTTTTTTATAGGGTATATAAAAACTTCCGCTTGCAAATCCTCCTAAAAAATGAAATATAACTCCAAGAATAGCATTCATTTGTAGCAATTTTTTCTATATGGCCAGCCCATGCCGGATTAAAAAGGTGAAAGTATAAGTTACCGATTATTAGCCCATCATGCACCATCATGGTCTTTTTTCATCAAAACCCTGTTCATATTTATCTTTTTAACTAAGTTTGGGAGCATTAATAAAAGATTGATGGTTTGTTTGTTGCACCCAAATCATCTGCCGAGGTTATCATGAAAAAAGATTCCATATTTCAGCATTTATTTATCGACTATTATTCTGCCACACCCAAGTATTTGCAGCTTGCCAACTCCATTATTAAAGCTATTGGCGAGGGTAAAATACAAAAAGACGAGTTGCTGCCTTCTATAAACGAATTGAGCTTTGAATTTGAGATCAGCAGGGATACGGCGGAAAAAGGGTACAAACACTTAAAGAAAATTGGCATTCTGGGTTCGGTGCCGGGTAAAGGGTACTTTGTAAAGAATACTGAAGTAGGACAACACCTGAAGATATTCCTTCTTTTCAATAAACTAAGCCCTCACAAAAAAATTATTTACGATGCCTTTGTTGCCTCCTTGGGCGAAATGGCTTCGGTTGACTTTTACATTTACAATAACGATCTTCCTTTTTTTAAAAGGCTCATTCAAAATAAAAAGAATGATTACAGCCATTATGTGATCATCCCTCATTTTTTGGATGGAGGTGAAAACGCAGCCGAGATCATCAATACCCTGCCCAAGGAAAAGCTGATACTGATGGACAAGCTGTTGCCAGGGGTTGAAGGTACCTTTGGCGCGGTATATGAGAATTTTGAAAAAGATATTTACGAAGCACTGGAACAATCGTTGGAACCGCTGAGTAAGTATCATACCATCAAGATCATTTTTCCCGAATATACTTACCACCCGGTTGAAATATTAAAAGGCTTTTACCGGTTCTGCCAGCAATATGCATTTAACTATAAAGTAGTGCACGATATAGCCAACGAGCCTATTAAGGAAGGTGAGGTATTTATAAACCTTATGGAG
>CBIMFG010000317.1:0-5762 GCA_966243125.1 uncultured Niastella sp. | reverse complement strand
CTGTGGATTCTTGTTATTAAATATAGAACCGCAATTTTTTTTTCCGGGTATGAGAGGGGTATATATTCGCCGTCCTGACCTTGTGGGGTAACATTGCGTTAACAGACCATTAATATTCGCATAACAAACCTTATCCACCAACACTAACCCAAAGCGTCATTGGTTGGCAGTATTCAATCAGAAGTGGTATCACGCACCAAAACTCACTTCAGCACCTTGAGAAATCCTGTTTGTACTTTTTTTGAAACCAATGGTAAAATTTTAGTAGACCGCTAACGATGGATTTAACGAACCTTAACAACAAAGACCGAAAACAACGTAACCGCCGCAGTTCTGTAGATCTGAGCACCATGGTGTATGGCAAGGTTCCGCCCCAGGCAAAAGACCTGGAGGAGGCCGTGCTGGGCGCCATTATGCTTGAAAAGACTGCCTTTGACGTAGCCGTGGAAATTTTGAAGGCCGAGTGTTTTTATGTAGACGCTCACCAGCGTATTTATAAGGCCATGCAAAGCTTGCAGCAAAAAAGCCAACCCATCGACATTTTAACGGTGGTGGAAGAATTGCGCAGCAAAGAAGAGCTGGAGATGGTAGGCGGCCCCTATTACGTAACCCGTTTAACGAATGCCGTTGTTTCTTCTGCCAATATTGAAGCGCACGCCAAGATCATATTACAGAAATTCATTCAACGCGAACTGATCCGTATCAGTGGTGAAATTATTGGTGACGCCTATGAAGACAGCGCCGATGTGTTCGATTTGCTGGATGAAGCCGAGGCAAAGCTGTTTGAGATCACTAATAGCCACATGAAGAAGAACTATGACAGTATTGATACTGTACTGGTGCAAACCGTACAACGTATTGAGGACATGCGTCATAAAACGGAGGATATTACCGGGGTGCCAAGTGGTTTCCCGTCACTGGATAAAGTTACTTATGGCTGGCAGGGTTCGGATCTCATCATCCTGGCTGCCCGTCCGGCGGTAGGTAAAACGGCGTTTGCCCTTAACCTGGCGCGTAATGCTGCGTTGAGTACTACCCGGCCAACTCCCATTGTGTTCTTCAGCCTTGAGATGAGCTCGCCGCAGCTGGTTACCCGTATCCTGAGCGCCGAGAGTGAAGTGTGGCTCGAAAAGATTTCGCGTGGTAAAATGGAAGATTATGAGATGAAGCAACTATACGCCAAGGGTATTCAAAAACTGGCGCAGGCGCCCATCTTCATTGACGATACCGCAGCCCTGAACGTATTTGAGTTGCGTGCAAAATGTCGCCGGTTGAAAACCAAACACAACATTGGCCTTATCATCATCGACTACTTACAGCTGATGAGCGGTGCCGGTAATGGTAAGAACACCAATCGTGAGCAGGAGATCAGTACCATTTCCCGTAACTTAAAAATGCTGGCGAAGGAGTTACACGTTCCCATCATTGCACTGTCGCAGTTAAGCCGTGCGGTTGAAACACGTAAAGATGGTAACAAGATGCCACAGTTGAGTGACCTTCGTGAATCGGGTGCCATTGAGCAGGATGCGGACATGGTAATGTTTATTTACCGTCCCGAGTATTACGATATTACTTCCAATGAAATGGGAGAAAGCAATAAAGGGGAAACCCACGTGCGGATAGCCAAACACCGTAACGGTTCGCTGGAAACTATTAAGCTGAGAGCACAACTGCATATTCAGAAGTTTGTTGAATTTGAAGGTGATGATTTCAGTGGCCTTGGTATGGGTGGCGGAAGCTGGAAGCCAGTGCCTGATGGCGGTGGCGGCGGCGGACAAGCCAGCGGAGGCGATGATGGCGCTAAGCTGTACATACAGGCGGGCAGCAAAATGAACGATATGCCTTACGGTGATGATGACGAAGCTCCGTTTTAATATAATATATTAATATTCAGAAGTCCTTCCGATGGTTCGGGGGGACTTTTTGTTTATAGACCTGCAATGATTAAATTTGAGTAAAGTCATTGAATATGTCGGTAACAGAAATAAAAAAGCACCTGTACAAAGCAATTGAGGAAATTGATGACGAGGCTTTTTTACAGGCCGTGTATACGATCATTTCTTCAAGAAAAGAGCAGGGAGTGACTTATGAATTATCTGATGAGCAATTGCAGATGCTTGAAGAAAGAAGGGAAAAGTATTTGAAAGGAGAAGGGGGAACACATTCCTGGGACGAAGTAAAGGACAGAATAAGGAAAAAGAAATGATCTATAAATTGCAGATCAGAGAGGAGGCCGAAGATGAGATTGGTGAGGCCTATAGCTGGTACGAACAGCAAAGTGAAGGGCTGGGAGAGCGGTTTATTAGTGAGTTGGAAGCCCTGTTCAAAAAAATAACGCTACATCCACAGCATTATAAAGTTGCCAGATCAGTCTTCAGGCAAGCAGCTATCAAATCATTTCCATTCGTAATTTATTTTGAAATTGTTGACAAAAGTATTGTCGTATATTCAGTATTTCACACCAAACGGAGACCCAACAAAAAATTTTAAGATGAAGGGTGGTACATAATATGCATTACTTTGCACGAAAGAACCACCAATGAACCTGCCGCTTTTTTATATTCCGGATATTGTTGCCAAACAGCAAGAAATAGAACTGGATGAAGATACCTCGAAACACATGGTGAATGTGCTGCGCATGAAAAAAGGTGAGCAGCTGCATTTGACCGATGGGAAAGGTTTTTTATTGCTCACAGCTATTACAGACGATCACAAAAAGCGATGCAGGGTATCGGTGATGAACGAACAGTTTATTCCGCAAACAGGCCGTAAAACAAGCATTGCTATCTCCCTGCTTAAAAACGCCAGCCGCTTTGAATGGTTTCTTGAAAAAGCAACCGAATTAGGCATCACTGAAATTATTCCCATCCTGTGCGACCGTACCGAAAAACAACATTTCCGCTTCGATCGCATGCAAAACATACTGGTGAGCGCTATGCTGCAATCACAACAGGCATGGCTGCCCGTATTGCATCAACCGGTTGGGTTTGGACAATTGTTGAAACAGGAAGATATAATAAGCACCACGCAAAAGTTTATTGCGCACTGCATGCCGGGCGATAAACAACCCCTGGCTGCCCTGGTAAACAGCTCGCTGCCATCACAGTTGGTTTTGATTGGTCCGGAGGGCGACTTTAGTCCGGAAGAAGTGGCCTTTGCAACAGAGCATTACTTTATGCCGGTTACGCTGGGAAATACACGTCTGCGTACGGAGACAGCGGGTATGGTATCGGCAGTGTTGTTAAAAGCTGTAGAATAAAAAAGGGCAACAAGCTGGTTGCTCATTGCCCAAAGGTTATTTTGAATTTTCTATTGGTTAAATAGTATTTTGTTCCTCTTTCCTAACAATCGGTTCGTTCAACTCCACCTTTTTCTTTTTGGCTCTTTTAAACATCCACATGTTCAGCATTTCAACGCCAAACGAGAAGGCCATTGCCACATAGATATAACTTTTATCAATGTGGCTTTTGTGAATAGGTTCCAAGCCTTCAAAGAACAGGCTGAAACCAACCATCAACAGGAAGGCCAGGGCGAGCATCTTTAAAGTAGGATGCTTATGGATAAACGTGGCGATCTTATCAGAGAAAAAGAACATAATGATCATGGCAATGATAACAGCCACGATCATGATAGGCACATGTTGGGCCAAACCAACCGCCGTAATGATGCTGTCGAATGAGAATACCATATCAATCACAACGATTTGGGCAATGATGGCGCCGAACGATGATTGTTTGTCCTTAGCCTCATAACCCCCTTCGTCACCTTCCAGCTTATGGTGTATTTCCTTTACCGTTTTGTATAACAGGAATAAACCACCGGCCAGCATAATTAAATTACGCAGGTTAAATGCATAATGATGATTGCGGAAAGTAAAGCCGAACAATTCAGCGTTACCGTTCTTTACAAGCCAGCCAATAGCCATCAACAAACAGATACGAACAGCTATACCCGCTATCATCCAGATACGGCGTGCTTTTAACTGCTCCTTTTTTTGAAGGCGGCCCATTAAAATAGATACGAAGATCACGTTGTCGATGCCTAACACGATCTCCAAAACAGTCAGGGTCAATAAACTGATAAAGGCATCTACAGTAAATAATTCTTGCATGGTGGTCGGTTCTTATAAGTGAAGCGCAAAAATAGGGTAAAACCCTTTTTTGCACAGTACATCATTAGTAGGGGTTTGAGTCTAAAAGTTTCAGTCGGAATAAAATAAATAATAGTGCATGTTAGTGCCAGTTATTAAGTTATTTAGTTCGTAAGTTTTTAAGTTTGATACAATAACTCAGCACTCAAAAACTTAATAACTTATTAACCTGGGAAACTTATAAGCCTTCGCAAATTCTCTTTGCAATAGCTGGACCTTCATAGATAAAGCCAGTCCAAACTTGTATTAAGGCAGCGCCGGCGGCGAGTTTTTCTTTGGCATCTGCTGCCGTAAAAATACCACCTGAGGCTATAACTGGAATTTGGCCGTTTGTTTTTTCGTGAATGTATTTGACGATCTCGGTTGCCCGTTTGCGAACGGGAGCGCCGCTTAAGCCACCTGCACCTATAGTTTCCAGTTCCTGGCCGGTAGTGTGTAATTGTTCCCGGCTAATGGTGGTGTTGGTGGCTACCAATCCATCTAGCTTTATTTCCAGGGCCAGGTCAATTACATCGTCGATCTGTTGCGGGGTGAGGTCGGGCGCTATCTTTAATAAGATAGGTTTGGGTTTGCGGCCGGTTTCTTCACCACTTTCCTGCCGGTTGATGGTTTGTAAATGCGACAGGATCTTGCGAAGGGAATCTTTTTCCTGCAATTCCCGCAATCCGGGCGTGTTGGGTGAGCTTACATTTACTACAAAATAATCAACGCAATCAAAGAGGGCGCGGAAGCAGATCTCATAATCCTTCCAGGCGTCTTCGTTGGGCGTGACCTTATTTTTACCGATGTTTCCACCGATGATGAGTGGTGAGTGGTGAGTAGTGAGTAGTAAGTGAGAACCCTCATTGCCTACAGAACTACTTTTGGCATCAGCTTGCACATTTTGGCTTTCGGCTTTTGGCTTTTGGCCTGAAGCCTGGAGCCTGAAGCTTGCCGCTTGCTTTTCCCGCCAGTCTTTTAACCGTTGTGCTACTACCTGCACGCCATCATTATTAAAACCCATGCGGTTGATAAGGGCCTTGTCTTTGGGGAGGCGGAAAAGTCGCGGTTTGTCGTTTCCGGCCTGTGGCCTGGGGGTTACGGTACCAATTTCAACAAAACCAAAACCCAGCGCTTCCAACTCGGTCAGGTACAGGGCGTTTTTATCGAACCCTGCAGCCAGCCCTACCGGATTTTTAAACCGGAGGCCGAATAATTCTTTTGATAATGACCCGTTTGCGGGTGAAAACTGGTTGGAAATGGATTTACGAATGGGTCCTACCGAACAGCCCATTTTCATCATGTTCATGGAAAAATGATGAACTGTTTCAGTTGGAAAGCAAAATAAGAGGCGGCGAAGTAAGTTGTACATAATGAGGTGCGAAGATAACTCAGTTTGCCGGTTTCTCCCGGCTTTGCCAGTACCGGGTACCGGGTTTTTGCTAACGAACGGACATTTTGTTTTACTGATGCCAATCCTTAACTTTGATACAGAAGGTTGCTTATGCAACTAGTTGATAGAGGTTGACACGTTAATAGGGTTGATAGAGTTGATCGCGTTGATAAAGATAGAAGTTGACCAGTTGATCAGTTGACGAGGAAGAAGGTTAGGGGAATAATGAGGCGGGTTGAT
>CBIMFG010000316.1:0-5768 GCA_966243125.1 uncultured Niastella sp. | reverse complement strand
CATATTCAGGACAATCGATGCGGGTACCCAGCGCTTTCACCCACAAGGTTATTTTATCGGTAGGTTTCAATCCGGTAACGGTATGGCTAAGGCCCATGGCGCCAGTGCTTGGTATGGTCCAGTTAAGTTTATCGCGCGATACCCGGTAACCGGTTGTATTGGGAATGGAATTCCAGGTATAGGTGATCTTATTGGTTTCTGCACTTCCAATACTCACTTTAGGTTTGCTAAGCGGGCTACAGATCGTAAATTCAATAGCACCTATATCGGGGGTGGTTGTACTTCTGGTTGTGTTCAACAAATCGTTGGTGATGCCAACACTTGATCCTCTGTTCTCAAACACGATCTTGGTAGGGGTAAGATCACCTTTTGCCAGATCATTATATACAGGATCTATGTTGAGCGAATTAGCATCTTTAAGCGTAGTGAGCCAGTCGGTCATTGTTGCATAATTAAGGCCAATCATAGAACCGATATAGGCAGGCCCGCCATTACTACGCACATAATAGTTGTTGTAATTGGCAACCAGGTCGCTGGTTGTTGCCCCCAGGTACATACAATATTTATCCTGCGTACCGCCGCGTTTAACCACAAAGCTGTTGTCTTTCACCACCACACCGGTATCGGTAATGCCAAATTCAGCAAAAGCCCTGGTTCCGAAACTTAGTGCGGGGTTAGCAGCGGTGTCTTCCAATGAAACAGTATTGTGATAAAATTTCGCAAAGTTAGTCAGGAGGATATATAGTCCATCCTGTACGCCATTGCCATTAAAATTATACACTTCATTATTAGCGATCAGGTGTCCTTCTGCAGCGCTGGTTGTAGAAACCCGGCTCATATATATACCACCCAATGAGTTTACAGATGTTTTTGCTTTAGTTAACAGATCGTGAACCCGGTTTCTGGTTATAGTAAGCGAATGGTTTTCATCTAATAAAGAGATGCCATAAAACGCACTGGCAGGGAAAGCTGTGCGGGTTGGGTGACTGATATCGTTGCTATCGATCAACATTTTATCGGAGCCGGCAACATGTATACCATAGGAACAGCCATCTAATAATGTATTCTTTTTTATTGTATTCCCAGCTGAGTAAGTAAGCAATAGCTGTGTAGCCTGTGAAACAGCCACAATACCTGCATTACCACCAATTACTGTATTACCGGCAATCAGGTTGTTATCACAATAGCTCTCAAAATTTTCATCATAAGCATTATTATCACCGCTTATTGCAATACCTATGTAATCAGGACTGATTGAGGTTTTACTGAGATTGACGGTGCAACGTTTTATGGTATTGTTGTCAGCATCGTTAATTAATTGTATGCCATAACCAAAACCACTTGCACCCTCCTGCACTACCACGTTCAAACTATCGAGGGTAATGTAATCAGCCCCATTCAGCTTAATAACGGCCCGCTGGCTGGTATTGGTTGGCAAATAAGTAATGGTAGCACCATTACCATTTATAGTAATGGTTTTGGTAGGCGAAGTAGGCAATGCGGGAATGATCACCTGCTCATTATAAGGGGAGCCGCCACTTACCACATTAAAAATAATGTTACCATTAAACCCACACTGCAATCCGCTGATAGCATCATTGAAACTATTATAATTTATACCGCCGGTAGGCAAGGCGTTATTGATGGTATAAGTTCCGCTATTGAGCGGGGAAGTGATCAATACCTTTACTATTGAAGAATAAGCTGTTACCCCCCCACAAGTAACTGCTGCCCGGTAAAACAGGGTGGCAGCAGGGGTTGCTTCATAATTAGGAGTAGCCAGTGCTCCGGAAACATTTGAAAAAGTACCCGTGGCAGTAGTAGCTGATTGCCAGGTATACGTTTGCCCGTTACCTGCTGAATTATTCATCAGGCTCAAGCCAATTTTGGGCCCCTGACAAAAAGAAGAATCATTTAAAAAAGCCAGGCCGCCGTTAACAGGTGTAGTACAGTTTGGTGAAGTAAATTCAAAACAACCCGGGTCGGGTGCGCTGGTACTACGGGTGGCGTTGGTAATATCGGTACTGAGTTTTACATACACAGCCATGTTATCAATAGCCTGTGCCGTTGGTTTTAAATCGCCACCGGCTAAATTAGCGTATAACGGGTTATCTGTTTTTGTATAATAGTCATTACCGGTATATGAACTCCATTCCGCTTTAGTTGTAAGTACGCTACCTATATAATTCCCTATACCAAATCTGTTGGAAGCGGGAATGGTTGTTGTGATATAAAAAACGTTGTGTTCACTTATAAACCGGCTTGCTGAGGTGTTAATGTGAATACCATAGGCTTCATCATCTATATTGCCTACCGCCTGCCGGCTTATAGTAACAATGTTATTCTCCACATTTACATCGGAACTGTTTCAAAATGCAGCCAGCACGACCGGGTACCCAACTGGCTTTGGTCGTCGAACGAAATAGTATTATTGTATACATTATAAAAAGAGGCTATGTAGTTAGGTGAAGTTGTAGTTGTACCAATTCCATACATCCATCCATCAGCACTCCAGTTATAAAGCAGGTTATTGGCAATGAGGCATTCTTTTCCGGCCTCACTTTGTGAATTGATTGCGATCCCGTATATTAAAGTGCCTGTATTTGCCACATCACTTATCAGATCGTGGATGCTGTTATTGGTAACAGATACGCTTTGATTGAAATCGCTCAACAAAATACAATTAATGGGTTTTCTGCCAGTATTAGTTCCTCCCACCAGGTTGTTCCCATCTATTTGAGTACCACTGGTGTAATAACACTCAATGCCGGTTGTTAAAAAATTACTGATGGTGTTATTTAGAATTTTATTTCCGTTAATGAACTCCGGGGCTGTTCCGTCGGGCGCTGAATTTAAAGTAATACCAACCCCGGCGCCGTCAATAACGTTGTTCATGATGAGGTTGTTATCACAATAGCTGCTACCAGGGGTAGTAGGTCGTCCAACGCTGCCATTGATCACTATCCCTTCGGTGTTATCGGGTTTGCCCGAAACGGCCTTTTGGATGGTGTGACAGTTTTTTATGGTATTGTTATCAGCATCATTCAACAATTGAAAAGCAATACCATACTGTATAACGGTTGAAGCGGTTGTTTCTACGGTAAGATTGTCGAAAGTTACATAGTCAGTATTATCTAACTTAATACCGGCACGGTTGCTGGCACTGGTGGTAACAAATCTGATTCTTTCCCCATTACAATTAAAAGTAATAGTATTGGTAGCCGATGTACCGGTAATGTTGCTCAGCACCACCTGCTCAAGGTATGGGCCGCTGCCAATTTGTACGTTAAAAGTAACCGGACCAGTAACACCGCCTGCCAGATAGGCTACTGCATCATTAAAAGTTTGAAAATTTCCTGAGCCGGTTGCTACGGCTGAATTGATGGTAAACGTACCGGACACCTGTGCGTGGGTTGCTGAAAATGCAAAACCTAAACAAAGGGTAAACAGAAATTTAATATTAAATACGTGCCCGCGTAAAATTTTTCGCATAGCCGATGATTGGATTTTAATTTCTATAGGATATGGGATCGGGTTTACAATATATAATTTTAGAACTTAAAACCAATTATCAGAAATACAAAATTGATCATTGGTTAATGGTTCCCTTGCACAACAACATTACCCATGTATGAATTCATTATTCAAACAAGGGTGCGGCATTAGGGTGGTTAGGGTTTTAACGCTAACATACCTCCTTCATTCTCAACCAAACAACGTGCAGTTACGAGTATTCATGTAGTATATCTTCGTTACCGCACTCAAATAACCGATAACCGTTTGGGCAAAACTCAGCTGGTATCTTTACGTCGCGAACCCAATAAGAACGCGTTTTAGGGCTTACAATTGTGTATACCCCTACCTTCTAATGAAAAAATAATACACATTTTATCATGAGAACTGTGTGAAATTAAATCCCTTATGTAGTAAAATATAGAATGGAAAATTGTATCTGCTATAAATATCCGGCCATTTCCTGCTGGTATTCGCTGGCAACCTGCTTTGCCTTTATGGCAAAATCTTCTTTGTCTGAAGCATAAATAACAGCCCGGCTGGCATTTACCAGCAGGCCTACTTCTTTATTCATGGCTTTTTCGGAGATGTCTTTCAAACTACCGCCCTGGGCCCCTACCCCGGGTACCAAATAAAAATGATTGGGCGTAATAGCCCGAATGTTGGTAAACTCAGCCGCCTGCGTGGCGCCCACTACAAACATTAACTGATCGGCAGTGCCCCATTGTGCGGCGGTACGCAATACTTTTTCGTACAACAACTCCTCTCCTGCTTTTTGTAATTCAAAGTCACGGGCACCCGTATTGGAAGTTAATCCTAATACGATTGTCCATTTGTCTTTGTATTCCAGAAAAGGCAATACACTGTCGGCGCCCATATAAGGAGCTACGGTTATAGCATCAAACGGCAGGGCATCAAAGAATGCTTTGGCGTACTGTGAACTGGTATTGCCAATATCACCACGTTTGGCATCGGCTATTTTAAAATGGGTGGAAGGAATATAAGCAGCGGTTTTTTCCATCGCCTGCCAGCCTGGGATACCCAGTGCTTCATAAAAGGCAGTATTGATCTTGTAACCCACACAATGATCTTTGGTGGCATCAATGATCTGCCGGTTAAATTCAAATACCGGGTCGGGTGCAGTTAACAAGTGCTTTGGGATCTTGTTAATATCTGTATCCAGCCCTACTATGAGGTATGTTTTTTTAGTGCGTATTTGTTCAACCAGTTGCTGCCTTGTCATGCGTGTTGGAGTTGTAAAATTTGTCGCAAGATATTAGTGAATTGCCATACTTCCTCAAAACTATTGTACAAAGGTACGGGCGCCAGCCTTATTACATTGGGTTCGCGCCAGTCTACTATAACACCTGCCCGGGCCAGTTCGTCAAAAACCTGTTTCCCCTGTTGCAGCATTAACATAGATACCTGGCAGCCTCTTTCCGCTTCATTCCGGGGCGTAATAAATTCAACAACCGGTTCATTTTGCTGGTTGTTCAATTCATCGAGCAAAAACCACAGCCATTTATTTAATACCTGTCTTTTCTTTTGCAGTCTATCAAACCCCGCTTCCATAAAAATATCCAGCGATGCCCGGTGTGCTGCATACAACAGCGGTGAGGGTGTGCTTAACTGCCAGCCTTCGGCCGAACGGGTTGGGTTAAACCCTTTCTGCATCAGAAAGCGTGTGGCTTTATCGTAGCCCCACCAGCCTGCAAAACGCGGTAAGGAAGTATCATTGTGATAACGTTCATGAATATAGGCGCCACCAATACCACCGGGGCCCGAGTTCATATATTTATAGCTGCACCAGGCGGCAAAATCCACGTTCCAGTGGTGTAATTGCAAGGGAATATTACCTGCTGCATGCGCCAGGTCGAACCCAACTTTGGCGCCTACGGCCTGTGCTGCTTTGGTAATGGCCGCCATATCAAACAGCTGGCCGGTATAATAATTCAACCCGCCCCATAACACCAGGGCCAGTTCATCTTTATGTTGTTGTATAGCCTGCAGTATGTCTTCGTGGCGAATGGTATGTTCGCCTTTGCGCGGACCAACCTCAATGAGCACCTCATCGGGATCGAGGCCGCAATGCTTCACATGCGTTTCCAGCATATACTGATCGCTGGGAAATGCTTTGGCCTCACAAATGATCTTGTTCCTTTTTTGATCGGGTTTATAAAATGATACCAGCAGCAAATGCAGGTTCACGGTGAGCTGGTTCATGGCCACCACCTCATGCGGCAGGGCTCCTACAC
>CBIMFG010000315.1:0-5770 GCA_966243125.1 uncultured Niastella sp. | reverse complement strand
ATTGCTGAAATTGCTGCCGGTTCCATTGCTATGGGATTAGGCGGTTACCTGGCCGGCAAAACTGAAATTGATCATTATAACAGTGAACTGAAACGCGAGTACCGCGAAGTGGAAGAGGTGCCTGAAAAAGAAAAAGAAGAGGTTCGGGAGTTTTTTGAAAATTTAGGGTTAAGCGCAGAAATACAACAACAAGCCGCCAATGAAATTGCCAGGGATAAACAAAAGTGGGTGGACTTTATGATGAAGTATGAATTGGGGCTTGATAAACCCGATCCAAAACGCGCCACCAAATCTGCTATGAATATCGGTTTATCATATGTGGTGGGTGGATTAGTACCACTAAGTCCCTACTTCTTTATTGATACACCTATAGAAGCGTTGAAGATATCCGTAGTTGTTACACTAATTTGCTTATTCATTTTTGGCTTTTTCAAAAGCCGGATGACAGGCATTCATCCATGGGCCGGCGCTTTACGTGTAATGCTTATTGGTGCAGTGGCTGCAGGGGCTGCATTTGGGGTGGCGAAGCTATTTGAATGATAGAAAAATCGTATATTAGTGGAAAGAGAAAGCAATGGACGACAGCAAAAAACGCTATACCCTTGAAGAGTTTCAACAAATGGAAAAAGAGCCGGGCGTGGAATATCAATACCATGCAGGTGAAGTGTGGGAAGTAAAAGAAGCTGCAGTGTCGTACAGTAAACAACATTATACCGTTGAAGAATACCTCGAAATGGAACGTGCCTCAAACGTGAAGCATGAATACTACCAAGGTGAAGTATTTGCCATGTCCGGCGCTGGCCACAGGCACAATATCATATTTACAAAAGTATTTGGAGCATTGTGTATGCAGCTGGAAAACTCGTCCTGCCAACCTTACGGCAGCGATATGAGAATGCACATCCCCGAAAATACATTGTATACCTATCCGGATATCTCCATCTATTGTGGTGCTCCAACAATTACAGATGAAGAAGAGGATACACTTATTCAACCCACCATCATTATAGAAATTTTGTCAGAAAGTACCAGGAATTATGATCGTGGTAAGAAATTTAAATTATACCAGGATATCCCCACTCTAAAAGAGTACATGCTTATTGATACCGAAAAAATTGGTGTAGAAGTTTTCCGTATTGACGCACATAATCTGTGGAAAAAGCAAGCGTATAATACATTGCAGGAAACGGTTCAACTACCTGCTGTAAATGTATCTCTTCTCATGAAAGACATTTACAAAGGCACCCGTCTGGCAAAAGTGGTTAAATAGTTTTTATTACTTCTTCGGCTCCTCTTTCAATTTAATATCGGGGAATAAAGCCATTACCATCATGAGCACGGCTGATGCCAGCATGATCCATAAACCAGCTAATTTATCGGGACAAATACCACGGTAACAACCGGAATACATGATGAAGCTTTTTATAGCGTAGGATAAAATGATGGCGCAAATAAACATATTCCAGCGTTTGGCCCATATGCGTTGGATGGCAAAAAATACAATGGCAATAATTGACACCACCACAAATACATTACCGGGTTTACCATAAACATTATTTTCGGTAAAGAAACCGGTAAAGTTCTTATCAAGGTCGGGATGGTAGGTCCAGGGTAAAAAACCAGCAATAACCAGAATAATAGCAGCCGCAATGCCAATCCATTGAGAATATTTCATACCCGCAAACATACTACATTACCCGTTACAGCGTACTGATCATCTCCACATCTTCCTGTTCCACTGCATTTTGGCGGGCCTTCTGGCAAATAATTTTCCTTCCAATAAGCAGAACAGTCAATGCCACCGTAGCGCAACAGGCCATTACAGCCTCCATAGGCAGGGCCGTATTGTTTTGGAATACACTTACCAGGGCCGAGGTGCAGGCCCCTATACTCATTTGTATGGCGCCCAGCAACGCCGAGGCACTGCCTGCATTATGACCAAAGGGCGCCAGGGAAAGCGCCGACGCATTGGGAAATGTAAAACCCTGGCAACACAAAAAAAGAAAAATGAGAAAAATGGTAACAAACAGATCGCTGAAGCCGGTAAGGGTAAGTACCACCATTACCAGCCCAACAACTGTTTGACAGGCCAGCGCTGCCCGTATGATCTGTTCGCTGGTCTAGGTTCGCAACAGTACGCTGTTGATCTGGCTTGAACCGATCAACCCCATAGCGATCAGCGCAAAGATCCAACCGTATTGCTTTTCACTTACATGAAAAATGCCCATGAATACCGAAGGTGATCCGCCAATGTAGGCATACAGGCCGGCTGCAGATATAGCTGCAGCTAATGCATAGGTATAAAACTGCGGATGTACAATAATACTGGCAAAGCTGGTTAAAATAGGTTTGGGCTTCAACGAGAAATTTGGATCAGGCTTTTTGCTTTCGGGCAATAAAAAATAGATCCCTGCCAAAATGAGCGTGTTAACGATCATAAGCAAGACAAAAACCCATCGCCAGCCTAATAAGGCAGTAATATAACCGCCTGCTGTAGGCGCTACAATAGGCGATACCGCCACTACCAGCATCAGCGTTGAAAACACTTTTGCATTTTCCTTTACTTCAAACAGATCACGCACCATGGCGCGTGCTGCTACCATGCCCACACAACCACCCAGGGCCTGTAACAACCGCAGGGCGATCAATGCCTGTACGGAGCCAGCCAGGGCGCAACCCAATGAAGCCAGCAAATAAATAGTAAGTCCTACATACAGTGGTTTCTTGCGGCCAAACCGCTCCAGCAACGGACCATAGATCAACTGCCCAACAGAAATACCAATAAAAAAGCTGGAGAGGGATAACATTACCTGGGATATAGTAGTATGCAGCCCTTGTGCAATATCCGGGAAGGCAGGCAGGTACATATCAATAGAAAAAGGCCCTATGGCTGTTAATAAGCCGAGGATGAGAATCAGGTAAAAGCGGTTGGCAGGTTTATCGTTCATTCCTGCAAAGCTACACATAATAAAAGTGAGCCATCCCTTCATCCGAATGTTTTTGACATAGATATTCTCTACTCCCCCACCCGGCCGGGGGCCGGGCTTTGTAAACAGCATGGCCGCTTCGCTCAGGACTTCGTGACAAACCCGATTTCTCTTACAGTCCGGTGCTTACTAACTTAGCAGTACAAACTAACCGTTAACCATAGCCTTCCTGTAAGAAGGCGTTTCTTATCCTACCAGGTTTCCTGTTCTTTGCTCAGGTTTTATGTGTGTTATAACAAGGTTCAGGTAAACGGAAAGGGTCGCTGAATGGCGATCCTTTTTTAACAAAGTTTTTTAGTGTTTTGTGAGTTATCGCTATTCAGCCTTATCCAATCCAAAAGGATCGTCCATGTGGGCGATCCTTTTTTGTGGCAGGGAATGGATTTTGCTTTTAATAAACTTATTCACTAAAAAGAATCACCATGAAAAGAATTGTTTTATTATTAGTTGCTTCATTCTTTACTTTTACCTTAGTGCATGCACAAAAACCAGAGGTTATTACAAAAGACAAAGCAGGCTGGCATAAGATTGGTGACGCCAGAGTTGACTTTAAAACCGATAAGGATAAATTCATTATAATTGGTAAGGATAGATATAAAGCACTTCAGGTAAAGGTAAAAGACGCGCCAGTGCATATGGAAAGCATGCAGGTTAGCTATGAAGGTGGTGGCACTGAAGATGTTAACCTGAATACGCAATACAAACCTGGTGCTGAAAGCAAAACCATTGAATTAAAGAATGGCAGCGCAGAAATTAAAAATGTAACATTTGTTTATAAAACCGTTGCAAACAGTACTAATTCGAAAGCTGAAATAGAACTCTGGGGCTTGAAGTAATTCAATGTTTGTTCAGTGGTTTGAAGGGTGAAGGGAGAAAGGTGAAAGAGGTTTCCAACCTTCACCATTCACCTTTCACCCTTCAACTTTCACCCTTAGAAACCGTAGAAACAAATACACACTATTTAATAGTGGCACCTTCTTTTATCTCATCGGTAGCATGTAACAGAATTTCATCCCCTCCTGCCAGGTTACCAAACACTTCCGTAGAATCTTTTGCTTTCAATCCTTCTTTTATATCAACAAAATGTGCTTTCCCCTCTTTAACGGTGATCACGTATTGCCGTTCGGTTGAACGTACAATGGCGTTATTGGGTATAAGCAATGATTTTGCTGCTGACAACAGCGGCACCTTTACTTCTGCATACATACCAGGTTTGAATAACTGCTTATCATTCTGAAGATCTATTTCAATAGCCTCTGAACGCAAACTGGTAAGGGCATTGGCTGAACGGCTGATCTTTGCTTCATGCGTTTTTTCAGGCATGGAATTGAAAACAAAACTTACCGGCCTGTTGAGATCAACCTGATCAACATACGCTTCGGGGATATACACTTCCAATCGTAGCTTTTGCAAATGCTGCAGTACCAGCATGGGCATGTCGTTCGATTTACCGCCGGGCCCTACCAATGCACCAGCAGAAATATTCCGTTGAATGATAACACCATCAAAGGGCGCGGTAATGGTAAGATAGTTTTTAAAATTCTTCATTACATCCACATTCGATCTTTCTGCCATTACAATGGCATCATCGGCTTTCATGCGCGAGAGGGCATTGTCGAGGTCCAGCGGAGCAACGGAACCGGGCTCTTTTGCCGCTTCATTTAACCGGCGGTATTTTTCCTTGCTGGCCACTGCATTTTCCTGCGCCTGTATAAATTTTGAATTGGCCATTTGCACCTGCGATTCCATTTCAGGCGCTTCAAGGCGAACCAGCACCTGGCCTTTTTTTACCTTGGTACCTCTGTCAACCAGCACGCTCTGTACAAACCCATTCACTTTGGCATACAGGTTTACTTCTTCAAATGGTTTTAATTGTCCGGGTAGTTTTACATAGCTCGCCAATGGATTTTCCGTTACCCGCCCTATTTCATATTTACCGGCTTCATTGGCCGCGGCTGCTTTCACAGTAAGATCAATGGGTTTTTCAACATGACCGCAGGCATATAAAAGCACACTGACTATAATTACTGCACCAATATTTTTCATGCTTGACTGTTTATTGTTGTGTTGATTATTGGGTTTACTTTCCCATTTAGCAAAGGCGCTGTTTCTTCTTCTAGAGGCATCAGCGATGGCGATTTGTAAGAGCCTTTTCGTTGCACCCAGGCAAATACCTGTGGCAGGATCAATAAGGCAGCGAGCGTAGAGGCAGCCAATCCGCCTATTACCGCCCGGCCCAGTGGCGCAGATTGTTCGCCTGCCTCGCCCATACCGGAAGCCATCGGGATCATTCCCGCGATCATGGCAAAACTGGTCATTAAGATGGGACGTAACCGGATGCTCGCACTCGTTATCGCCGCTTTTGTTGCATCACGGTATTCCAGTCGTAACTTTTCTGCATTGGTAACAATCAGGATGGCATTGGCCACCGATACCCCGGTGCTCATGATCATCCCCATATATGATTGCAGGTTCAGGGTAGAACCGGTCAACAACAAGGCTACATCGCACCTTGCGGCTGCACGGGACTCGCGAACCAGAAAGGCGGACTCGCCCGGCGGCACACGCTGCTGACTGACCTGCGCGAAACGCGCGGCTGGAACGTCGTGCCCGTCGACGTCGGCAGTCAAAGCAAACGCTTCGGCCGGCAGCCGGAGATCCAGGCTTACCTGCTCAAGGTGGTCGAGCAGTACGGCGTGCGCCGCTACCTGCACACCGACACCGAGCTGACCCAGGCGCGCTGGGACGACGGCGACCAGCGCTGGCACATCACCACGAGCCGC
>CBIMFG010000314.1:0-5777 GCA_966243125.1 uncultured Niastella sp. | reverse complement strand
ATATGAAGGCGGGTGATAAATTAAAAGACGCCACGTTGAGTATGGACATAGATAATGCGGGCATGAAACAAAACATAAACATGGTTACCAGCAATCGCACAGTGGCAGCTAAAGAAAGTGTTACCACTACTGCAGGAACCTGGGATTGTTTTAAGATCACTTACAAGAGTAAGGTCACAGTAAAAACAATGGGCATAGGAATGCCTTTTAATATCGAAGGAACAGAATGGTTCGCTCCCGGGTTCGGCATTGTAAAAACGGAAAGCAAATATGGCGGTACAGCTATTACTGCCATCAAATAAGTAATATCCTCAGTACGGAAACCAGGTCCCGCTTCACATCGCGGGACTTTTTTGTTTTCAGGCAGTCAACAACTTTATACATTTCTGTAACGACTCCTTCCATTCAGGAATAGTAACCTGAAATGTTTGCCTAACCTTACTGGTGTCCAGTAAAGAAAAAGATGGTCTTTTGGCGGGAGTGGGATATTGTTCAGAAGGGATGCCATTTACCGTGCAGGCGCTGCCGGTTAATTCTTTAATGGCAACTGCAAAATCATACCAGCTAATGCGTCCCTCGTTACTGTAGTGATACATGCCGGCATGCCAGTTAGCAGTGGAAGCCTGGGTTTTGGTAACAATGTGCATCATGCAGGCTGCCAGATCGGCCGCATAAGTAGGTGCGCCCACCTGGTCGTTCACGACACTGATGGCAGAACGGTCCTGCATTAACTTCATCATGGTTTTTACAAAGTTTTTACCAAAGGATGAATATACCCAGGCAGTTCTGATGATGATGGAATCAGGATTAGCCTGCTGGCTAAGTTGTTCGCCTTTTAACTTTGAAGCGCCGTATTGATTTATCGGGTCTGTAGGGGCATCTTCTTTATAGGGAGATGGCGACTGGCCATCAAATACATAATCGGTTGAAATATGAATGAACCGGGTATTATGGCTTTTGCAGGCAACCGCCAGAATACGTGCGCCTTCTGCATTTACAGAAAACGCCAGCTCCTGCTCCGTTTCGGCTTTATCAACAGCAGTATAGGCCGCACAGTTTAAACAATAAGCCGGGCGATGGGCGGCAAACATTTTTTCAACAGCCGCTTCATCATTAATGGGCATGTTATCTGTATCAGTAAAAACAAATGTAAATGCGGAGTACGACGCGCTCAATACCTGTAACTCCTGACCTACCTGTCCGTTTGCGCCGGTAACTATAATAACTGGTTGCGACATAATTAACGATTATCCTTTATATTCAAAGGGATTAACACAATTAGCCAATACAGGCAGCTCCAGATCTTTATCCGATACCAGGGCTTTATCCATTGGTATTTTCCAATCAATATTTAATGTAGGGTCATTGTATATAATACCCTGCTCACTAACCTTGCTGTAAAACTGATCGCACTTGTACATTACTTCAGCAACCTCGCTTAAGACAGAGAACCCGTGTGCAAAACCAGCGGGGATCATTAACTGCTTTTTATTTTCGGCTGAAAGCTCAATGCTGAAAGATTTTCCAAACGTGGGAGAACCTTTTCTGATATCAACAGCTACATCCAGAATAGTACCTGCCAATGCCCGTACCAGCTTAGCCTGGGCAAACGGCGGTATTTGGTAATGTAATCCTCTGATAACGCCGTAGGATGAGTAGGATTGATTATCCTGTACAAAGGCATAATCAACTCCTGCCCCGTTGAATGTTTTCTGATTATAGGATTCGAAAAAAAATCCGCGGCTATCTTTAAATACAGCTGGTTCAAAAACCAACAGATCGGGGATTCCTGTTTCTATAAATGGCATTAGATATTGTAAATTTAAATGAACGCATTTGCCTTATCGCTTTGCGTATTGCTCTTCATAATAATGCTGGTAATCGCCCGAAGTCACATGCTTTATCCAGTCTTCATTTTGAAGGTACCAGTCAACTGTTTTTTCCAGGCCCTCTTCAAACTGAAGCGAAGGTTCCCAGCCCAGTTCTTTATTGAGTTTTGTTGCGTCAATGGCATAGCGCAAATCGTGCCCTGCCCGGTCTGTTACATAAGTGATCAGCTTGGCCGATGTTCCTTCGGAGCGGCCAAGCTTGGTGTCCATGATCCTGCACAACAAATGAACCAGGTCAATATTCTTCCATTCGTTAAAACCACCTACGTTATACTTATCGCCTGTTTTTCCTTTATGAAAGATCACATCAATAGCACGGGCATGGTCTTCAACAAATAACCAGTCGCGCACATTTTCGCCTTTGCCATAAACGGGCAATGATTTGTTATTTTTTATGTTGTTGATCATTAACGGGATCAACTTCTCGGGGAAATGGTACGAACCATAGTTATTACTACAGTTGCTCATTACCACCGGTAAACCATAAGTGTGGTACCAGGCCATAACCATATGGTCTGACGATGCTTTGGAGGCAGAGTATGGTGAGCGGGGATCGTAAGCAGTTTCTTCTGTAAAAAATCCTTCTTCACCCAGGGAACCATATACTTCATCGGTTGAAACGTGCATGAAGCGTTTCCCTTCCATTTTAGCAGGGGAAGCTGCCCATTTCTTGCGGGCGGTGTTAAGCAAGTTAGCAGTACCCAGTACATTTGTTTTTACAAATGCCAGCGGGTCGAGGATAGACCGGTCAACATGGCTTTCGGCCGCCAGGTGTATCACGGCATCAAATGCATATTTATCAAACAGTTCTTCAATACGAGCTGCATCGGTAATATCTGCTCTTTCGAATTTGTAGTTGGGTGCATGCTGCACATCTTTCAAATTCTCCAGATTGCCGGCATAGGTAAGTGCGTCGGCATTTACGATCAAATACTGAGGATATTTGTTTACAAACAAACGCACTACGTGTGAACCAATAAACCCGGCTCCCCCAGTGATCATAATCGTTTTAGAAATGGCGCTCATAGTATATTAATTAAAGGGAACGCCCGTCCATACTGTTAGTACGGACGGGCGTTTGATATTTCGTTTTATTTTTTTGCAACAAACTCTTTAGGTTGCTTAAACCATTCTTCTTTAGGCAAAGATTTAAAATACTCGTAGGTCACTTTCAATCCTTCTTTTCTGCTCACTTTAGGTGACCAACCCAGTATTTCTTTTGCCCGGGTAATATCTGGCTGCCGTTGTTTGGGATCATCAACAGGAAGCGGTTTGTGCACAATCTTTTGTGTTGTTCCGGTTAATGCAATGATCTCTTCGGCAAATTCTTTCAGCGATATCTCATCAGGATTACCTACGTTAACAGGCAAATGATAATCGCTCATTAATAACCGGTATATTCCTTCAATAAGATCATCAACATAGCAAAAACTACGGGTTTGTGAACCATCGCCAAAAACAGTCAGGTCTTCGCCACGTAGTGCCTGGCCAATAAATGCAGGCAGTGCACGGCCGTCGTTCAACCGCATGCGTGGGCCATAGGTGTTGAAGATGCGCACAATACGGGTTTCAACGCCATGGAATGTATGATAAGCCATGGTCATTGCTTCCTGAAAGCGTTTTGCTTCGTCGTACACACCACGGGGACCTATCGGGTTTACATTACCCCAGTATTCTTCATTTTGTGGGTGTACCAGGGGATCGCCATAAATTTCCGAAGTAGAAGCAATGAGCATACGGGCGCCTTTTGCTTTGGCCAACCCCAAACAGTTATGCGTACCCAACGAACCCACTTTCAACGTCTGAATAGGAATTTTCAGATAGTCGATAGGGCTGGCTGGTGATGCAAAATGTAAGATGTAGTGCAGGTCGCCGGGAACATGAATGAATTTCGAGACATCATGGTGGTAAAACTCAAACTGTTCCAGCTTGAATAAATGTTCAATATTGCGCAGATCGCCGGTGATCAGGTTATCCATTCCAATAACATGAAAACCTTCTTTAATGAACCGGTCGCATAAGTGTGACCCTAAAAATCCGGCTGCCCCGGTAATAAGTACTCTTTTTCCTGACATGAGAAAGATTATTAATTATTATTTAGCAACTGGATCAGCCACTGACCGGCCAACGCTTTCGTAGTAAAATCCTAATTCTTTAATGGCATCTGTTTCAAACAGGTTCCGTCCGTCGAAGATCACCTTGTTTTTAAGTGAAGTAACGATCTTCAGAAAATTTGGCGTGCGAAACTCATTCCACTCAGTGGCAATGACCAAAGCATCGGCGCCTTCCAAACAATCGTATTGATTTTCGGCGAATTGAATTTTATCGCCCAACAACGCTTTCACATTGTTCATCGCTTCCGGATCGTAAGTAGAAACTGAAGCACCTTCTTTTAACAATTCATCTATAATATATAAAGCCGGAGCTTCACGAATATCATCAGTATTAGGTTTGAACGCCAGACCCCACAGGGCAAAACGTTTTCCTTTCAGATTGCCTTTGAAATATTTTTTGATCTTTGGAAGCAGGTGCAGCTTCTGTTTTTCATTCACATCCATTACTGCATTCAGGATCTGGAAATCGTACTCCACTTCTTTAGATGATTTAACCAATGCCTGTACGTCTTTAGGGAAACAGCTACCGCCATACCCGATACCCGGGAACAGGAAGCGTTTTCCAATACGGTCGTCACTACCAATACCCCGGCGTACCATGTCCACATCGGCCCCCAGGCGTTCACACAACTGGGCTATTTCGTTCATAAAGGAGATTTTGGTAGCCAAGAAGGAGTTGGCTGCATATTTGGTAAGCTCGGCAGAGCGAACATCCATATAAATGATGGGATTACCTGAACGCACAAATGGCGCATACAGTTCACCCATTATTTTGCGGGCTCTTTCAGACCCAGCGCCTATAACAACCCTGTCGGGTTTCATAAAGTCTTCTACTGCTACCCCTTCGCGCAGGAACTCGGGGTTAGATACTACATCAAAATCGCCTTTATATTTATTTGCAATGGCGGCATGTACTTTTTCAGCTGTTCCAACAGGAACGGTACTTTTATCAACGATCACTTTGTAATCGGTCATTAGTGTACCAAGGTCTTTGGCAACACCCAGAATGTATTTCAGATCAGCGCTTCCATCTTCACCGGGCGGTGTTGGCAATGCCAGGAAAATGATCTCCGCATCTTTAATACCTTCAGACAAACTGGTGGTAAAGCGTAAACGTTCTTCTTTAACGTTCCGAAGGAATAACTTTTCCAATCCTGGTTCGTAGATGGTGATCTGACCAGAAGAAAGTTTTTCTACCTTTTTTTTATCGATATCCACGCAAGTAACGTCGTTACCGGTTTCAGCAAAACAGGTTCCGGTAACTAAACCTACATAACCCGTGCCTACAACTGCGATTTTCATTTTGAAGTTGTTTTAATTGTGCCTTAACGCTAATTAATTACTGTTTATTTAATAAACTCTAATACTTTACTGGTAATAAACTGGAGTTGTTCATTACTCAGTTCTGTATGCATAGGTAGGGATATTACACGTTCAGTGAGCCAATCGGTTGTTGCCAACTCATATTGTGCGCCACCAAAGGCCTCAAACATTTTCTGACGATGTGCAGGTACTGGATAATAGATCATTGAGGGAATACCATGACCAGCCAAAAACTGGTTCAGGCCATCGCGGTCAACGCCTTCCAGCAACAAAGTATATTGATGGAATACGTGATGGCTATAGGGAGCCCTGTATGGTGTTTTGATCTTTGGATTACCGGCAAACGCTTTATCGTAAAAATCAGCGGCACTGCGGCGTGCATTTATATATTCATCCAAAAGCGGCAGCTTTACATTCAATACAGCTGCCTGTATGGTATCGAGGCGGCTGT
>CBIMFG010000313.1:0-5783 GCA_966243125.1 uncultured Niastella sp. | reverse complement strand
AGCCTTTTATCGGCCAGTATTGCTTTGGCAGGTGCTGTAATGGTTGTATCGAGTGTTTTCAGCAGGTGGCTGAGCTTATTGAGCGCATCAATAGCGGCTATAAGGCCAGCCTGCAGCGTGCTGAATTGTTCATCGCGCAAAAACGAGCCCATCATTTTTTTGCGCAGCATACCGGCGGTGGCCGTAAGGGTGTTGCCGGCAGTGGCGGCTTCCAGGTAACTTTCTGCTACCTGAAACGTTTCGCGCTGAAAGGGAAAGGCCAGCTTTGTTTGCTGAAAGTACCGGAACAGGCCGCTGCGCGCATTGATGTCATCAGGATTGGTAAGGGGCTGATGGAACATGTCAGCCAACAGCCGTTCGCCCCCGGCGGTTATTACTTTATTAAAAAGACTGTAAATGGAATGTTGCTTGAACTTTCCCAACAGGTTCAGGTCTTCCAGTGTTTGTTTGTCTGCAATGAAACTCATGTTGCTTGTTGTTTTTCAAGTCCTGCTGCCAGTATGTTCAGAATGCCTTCATTGTTGATGATGATCATACCATGCCGGTCGTCGGTAATGCCTTCCTCCAGTTGATATGTATACACCGGTTTGTTGCCATCCATACGGGTGGGCAGGTAAATAAAACGAACGTTGGGGCATTGCTGCCTTAACACGTCGCCTGCTTCAATGATGTGTGTAGAGATGACGAACAAACTGTTCTTCTTTTCTGCAAATGCGGCGGTAATGGCAATGGTGGCTTCATAGGCATCTTTTACATTGGTGCCCCTGAACAGTTCATCAAATACAATGAACAGGTTTTTGCCCTGGCTCAGTTCGTGCGCCATCTTTTTTACCCGTAATACTTCTGCATAAAAGTGACTGGCGCCCATTCCCAGATTATCGGGCAGGTTGATGGTGGTATAAATGCCATCCAGCACCGAAAACTCCATGCTTTTTGCGGCTATGGGAAAACCCATGTGCGCCAGAAAAAGCGCAATGCTGAGCGATTTCATAAAGGTACTCTTGCCAGCCATGTTGGCCCCGGTAAGGAAAATAACATTGCCATCGGGCGTAATGTGAATATTGTTGGGGATGGCATTGGGCACCTGCGGATGGTAAACGCCTTCCAGTTTCAGGTGCCTGCCGCGCGGCAGTGCTTTGGGAAACACATAGTTTCGTTGCAACGCTACTTTTGCTACTGCCAGGTAAACATCCAGGTAATAAATATAACGCAGTACCTTTTGTATAACCTCGCGGTGCCGGAAACGGAACAGCACATCGTACTCAGCGATGGTATTGTGCGGCAGTTTTGCTGTGTTGCCTGGCTGCAATACTACCTGCAGGTCGGGCTCAGTAAGCAATGCGTTAATGGCATCTATGTCGGGCTGATAATGATGCGCCTTCTTTGTTTCCGCAGCACTGAGAAAGTTGTTCAACCCGTTCAGCAATTCTGTTAAAGCAATAACACCTTTGTGGATCAACACCGTTTCGGCATCGAGCGAAATAAGGTTGCTGAGCTTTTTGCTGATGGAGGACTCTTCGCGGGTAAGTTTGGTACGCTCATCGGTATTGGCCAGGTAAGGTTCTATGGCATCAAAATGGGCGCTTTGAAAAGGAAAGACGGTGCCTGCCGTTGCAAAGTGCTGTATAATACCGGCGCGGCGGTTGATGGCCTCTTCTTCTGAAAGCGGATAACGGAACATTTCTTCCATAACCGCTGCACCACCTCTTGTGGTGCAACGGTTATAGTTGTTATAAATAGAATCCCGGCCGTGTTTGCCGAAGATGTTCAGGTCTTCCAGTGTTTGTTTATCTGTTGTAAATAACATGTATTCTTATTGTCTTTTACGCCTGATGAGCAAGATGGCTGCAAATGCAATCAACAGGGCCGGCATTACCCATGTATATATGATCCTTAAAAAAGCTACCTGATCCATGGTCACATTTACCCGTTTATCCTGAGGAGCGGGGCGGGTGGCATCGATCGGGAACTCACCGTTGCTCAGATAGCTGAACAACGCGGTATTGAACATAAAGTTGGCAGTTTTCAGGTTGAAACGGCTCAACTCGCCATTGCTCAGGAAATCGGCATCGCCCGCTACGATGATGCGCTGTTCTTTGCCATTTAATTTTCTGCTAAGGCTAACTACTGTAGCGAATGGGCCTTTTGTATCGCCTTCAGCTGGTGAATAAGTAACCGTGCCCATGCCGACCCTGTTCCTTGCAGCGGCTGGCATATTTGCAGCAGCAGTAGTAGTAGCCATGGCCGTTACCTGCGTTTGGTGTGCATGGCGCCCTTGTTTTTTAACAGGGGCTGATGCAGGTGAAGCTGCGGCAGCGGCATTTTCGCGGGCTTCCCGGGCCTTCTTCAAATTAGCCATCAGGTCTGTGAATTTCTGCATCTTTTCCTGTGGTGTACCGGGGCCGGTTCTGATGGCAGCTAAAAGCGCCGCTACTGAATCAGATCTTTTTTTCACCTCCGGCGATAGTGGCTGTTCACCGGCTTGTGGTGTTGCACTCACTGGTGCAGCCGCAATGGCCGTTGTGCTGACCGTATTTGGTTTTTCAATAATTTTTTTGGGTGCTGCGGTGGTTTTTACCGGCGCCACCGCTGGGGTAGCTGCAGGGGCGTTGTTGGCCTCCTCACTATTATCACTCTTTGCCTCCATGGCCATGTCGAGGTCAAGCGGTTTTATCCGGTTCCAACTGTTTTTAGGATTGGTCATCAGCAATGGCTGAATGGCCCAGGGGCCGCCCGCCGTATACGAGAGGGCTGCAGCGCCCGGCATTGAAACGGGCAAGCTGTCTCTTACACTTTTAGTCAGGCTTTTGGTGAAGCCTGCGGCTGTATTGGTAACCGTAAGCGCAGCCAGATTGGGCGCCAGGTTTTTGCTTTGCTGAATGATCTGCCCATCTATCAGCTGCACATTGAACTGTTTCAGCAGCGGGTTCAGTAAGGCTTGTTTGCCAGGCTCGCCTGCTATTAACAGGTTACCGCCTTTATCAATGTATTGCTGCAGCCTGGCAGTTGCGGCTGCACTCAACGCAAATTTAGGATCGGCCACTACCAGCGTGGTAATGTCGGCGGGCACATCCTGTGTTTCCAGCGAAACGGTATCTACATCAAAACCCTGGTTAACGAGGGAATTGCGGAAGCCTGTCATATTGGTCATCATCTGATAGTCGCGTTCGCCAACTTTATAGATGTTCCTTTCCAGGTCGCCGGTAAGGAAGCCCACCTTTGGCAGTTTGGCCTGTTGCAGGCGTTTAAAAGCGGCGGCTATCTCGGTTTCGCCAGGCCACATTTGCATATCGTCAAAAACCCGCAGCATGGTAGTACGGCCTTTCCATTTCAACTGCATTACATAGCGGTTGTTTTCGGGCCGCAGGTCAATGATCTTACGGATCTCTGCCGGTGTTTTAATGGTCTTCAGGTCGATGTCGTTACTCTTAGCGTATTTCTGCGCAACTTCCGTAATGCTTGCGCCGGGGTAGCTCTGCATCAGGTACGGGTTATCGTTGGCGCTGTCGTAATAGTTGACCGGCGTTTTTATAATAATGTTGTGCTTAAAACGGGTGTAGGGTTCCCAGGCCCCATTTATCTGGTTATACGATTCGGGCGCCCCCAGGAACCAGAACCTGCCCAACAGGTTATTGTAGGCAGTTACCTCCAGGGGTTCATCACCCAGGTCGGCCAGTACTTTCTGCACTTGTGGGGTAATGGTATTTCTTTGGGTATGGGTAGCATCAAAGTAACCGATGAAACCGGGAATGGAAGACACATAACCAATCAACAACCCTGAAGCTACAACGGCAAAGTACCTGCCTGCTTTTACCAGGAACGGTTTGCTTTCGGTACCCGCTTTCAGTTTATATACACTAAGACCAAGGAATATGTATACAATGATGAGGAAGTAGATCACATCTTTGGTGGTGACCATACCCAGCAGCATTTTTTGTGTGCGGCCATTGATAGACAGGAAGTAGGTAAGCTCGCGTACAAAAGCCACCCGCTGCCACAGCGTGCCTATGTAACTCAACGCGCCGATCATCACGAAGCTGCATATGGCTGCTACTATCTGGTAGGTAGTGAGGGTAGACATAAACAACCCGATGGCAGAGTAAGCGCACAACAGCAGGAAAAAGCCCAGCAATGAGGTCATGAGCATGGCTGTTTCGGGGTGCTGGATCTGAAACATACCGGATACTACAAAGATGGCCACCACGCTTACCAGCAGCAGGCTGTACACAACCATGGCCAGGTATTTACCAAAGATGATGGCCCTTACTTTAATGGGCGATGAGTACAGCAGCTTAATGGTACCGCTGCCGGTTTCACGGCTTATGAGTCCCATCGTAAGCAGCGGTATGTACAGATAGAGGTTCTGCATAACACTGCCAAAGAGACCGCTGCGATCAAGAAAAATTCTTGTTGTAAGGTCCTGCATCCATTGCACACTTCTGCCCCCCAGTTCCTGTGACCGGGCATAGCTGCTCAATGGGCCTAAATACACTACAGAGCACTGTATGAGAAATACGATAAGGAGAAACCAGGCTATGGGCGAGTAAAACAAAGTTCGCAACTCTGTTTTTGCTACCCTTAATATTGTCTTCATTAATTGTTTTGTTGTGATGATTTTCCGGATAGTTGTTTGAAGATCTCGTCGAGAGCGCTTTTATCGAGACTGATTTCACGAAGCCGCCAGCCATTGTGCACGCTGGTGGTGATTACCCTTTCGGTGATATCCTGATCACCGCTAAAGTATACGCGCACCTGGCGCTCAGTCAGGAATTCTACTTTGGTAACCCCTTCCATCTTTTCCAGCTCTGCTGCGGACGGCGGGTTCTCCATATTCATTAACAGGCTGTGTGGTTCCACATAGTTGTTGAAGGCATCCATGGTATCAGAAAACACAATGCGGCCGCTTTCGATCATTTTGATCTCTTTGCAAAGCACCTGTACTTCACTCAGGATGTGTGAGGAGAAAATAACAGCGCGGTCCTGTGCAATTTCTTTGATAAGCGCTCTTACTTCCAGGATCTGGTTGGGATCGAGGCCGTTGGTTGGTTCATCGAGTACCACCAGTTTAGGTTTGTGCACGATGGCCTGTGCAATGCCTACCCGTTGCCGGTAACCGCCGGAAAGGTTACGGATAAGCCTTTTGCTGAAGTGGTCTATTCCGCAACGTTCTTTGGCTTCCTTGATGGCGGGTTTCATTTTGTCCTTAGGCATTAACCGAAGACCGGCACAGTAGTCGAGGTATTCGTCAACAGTGAGGTCCATATACAAGGGCGGATTTTGTGGCAGAAACCCGATCTCGCGTTTAGCGAGTTCGGGGTTTTCGCGCATATTGATGCCGTTAATATACACGTCGCCTTCTGTTTGGTTAAGGGCTCCGCAAAGGATATTCATGGTGGTTGACTTACCGGCGCCATTGGAACCCAACAGCCCCATAATACCGGTTTGGCCCACTTCCATATTGATGTCCCGGATGGCCCATGCGGTGGCATACCGGTGTGATAAGTGTTCTATTTTAACAATTGGTTCTTGCATACTGTTTTTATAGCTGATGAGATAAATGCTTTAATTCCTTTCCCGGTAGCTTACACTGGTTATTTTTCCAAAACCTGTCCATTTGTTCACCAGGATGAGCGGGGCATTCACCGGTGGTACGGCATATTGTTCCAGCGTACCATTGCTGCCTGCTGTTCCGCCGGGATCGTAACTGCCTACAATGAGCAATTTCGCCCAATCGGTATAAGTTGTTTTGCTGGTTCTGGAGAAGAAGTTCTGAAAGTCGAGAG
>CBIMFG010000312.1:0-5794 GCA_966243125.1 uncultured Niastella sp. | reverse complement strand
AACCAATACGGTTGTTCAGGAAGCGTAACTCGCCGCCAATTTCCCATGAATGCTGCAACTCAGGCAGTAAAAAAGGATTACCACTGGAGTATTGATTACCAACACCGATAAAAGAGCCGTAAGAGATCGGCGAATTGAGATAAGTAAGCGTAGTATAGGGATTCGCATCTTTACCAACCCCTGCTACGCTGGCCCGTATTTTACCAAACGATAAATAAGGGATACCCGGCAACAATTGAGTAAATACGAATGATCCGCTGATAGAAGGATAGAAATAAGACATATTATCCACCGGCAGTGTAGAAGACCAGTCTTTTCGACCGGTGGCGGTTAAATAGGCAATATCTTTATAAGACACCCCCACTTCACCATATACGCCTACCAACCGTTTCTTTTGTATTCCATCCTTGAATTGTTGATTGGTTTGGGCTATATTGGCGAAATTGATGCTATTGGCAGAAATAAAGGAGTATCCCCAATGGTTCTGGCTGGTGATATCCGTATTTTCTGAAGTGGTACCCAACATCACGTGCGCATCGAAACCTTTATATGATTTATGCCAGTTACTCATCAACGTTGTTGTGGTGTAGGCATAGCTTAACAGGTTTTTACTCAGGCGTCCGTTCTGATACAGTGGCAGTACGGCAGAGCCCGGAGCTGTATAAGTATAATCATTCGTATTGTACTGGTCGTAACCCAAACGTGCTATCACATCCCACCAGCTGGCAATTTTATAACTGGCGTTGATGCCCCCGGTGATACGTTTGGTTTGTGAGGTCAGCTTATCTTTATTGACGATCCAGTATGGGTTATCTACATCGTTTTCCAACGGAATCGATCCTGCAAACTTGCGGTATTGCGTTCCATCGATGTTTTGATAATTTTTCATATTAAACACCTGGGGAAAGGAGTATACAGCTCCCATGGCTCCATTACCACCGCCGCTGTATAAGCCGGCCGTAGTTAATGTTCTATCGGTATTGGCAACGGAATAGGCAACATTGGCGCCAAGAGTAAGTGCGCCATATTTCTGTTCGCCATTGAACCGGAAAGTAGTTTTATCATATCCCGTGTTAGGCAGGATACCAGTTTGATTAAAATTGGAACCAGACAGAAAAAACGATCCGTTCTTTGATCCTCCTGATACGTTTACGTTGTTGTCGTACACAATACCATGCTGAAAGAAATCACCGATATTGTTATACAGCGTATCTGACGATGTAACCGGCAGCCCCCAGGAATTGTAGCTGATAGGGTTCAATATTCCATTGATGGTACCATAACTACCGTTGCCAAAACTGGTTTGCGCTTCCGGAATTTTATTCGCCCAACTGGTGATCACTTTGCTGGTGACACTTACCTTTGCCGTGCCTTCCGCCCCTTTTTTGGTGGTGATAATGATAACGCCATCAGCCGCCCGTGACCCATACAGAGCAGCAGCCGCTGCACCTTTCAGCACCGACAGGCTTTCAATATCTTCGGGGTTTATATCCATTACGCGGTTCGAGTAAGTAGTATTACTGCGGGTAGAGCCATCAGTAGCTGAATTACCGGTAACCGCAGTTGAGTTATCATAGATAACGCCATCTACCACAAACAAGGGCTGATTTTGCCGGCCATCTGAAGTAGAGTTACCACCGCGGATGGTGATAGAAGCACCGGCGCCGGCTGCTCCGCTGAACTGAGTTATATTTACACCAGGCACTTTACCTACCAATGAGTTCACCACATTGGTATTTTTATTTTTCATCAGTTCCCCTGCATTCAATTCGGTAACTGAATAGCCCAATGCCTTTCGTTCTTTTTTAATACCCATTGCGGTAACCACCACATCCTGCATCTGGCCATTATCGTTTAGTAATAAATGTACCTGCATACCTGGTGTGGCTTTTATTCTTTGTTTGGAATAGCTCACATGGCTAAATTCCAGCAGGGCGCCTGCTTTTGCCGAAATGGTGAATTTGCCTTGTATATCGGTAACAGTGGCCCGGTCTGTACCCACCAATGAAACCGTTACGCCTGCCAGTGGTGCACCGTCGTCTGAAAGCACTGTTCCGCTAAGGGGGTCGCCCTGGGCCATCAGGGTATTGGTGATCATGTTAAGTGTTGCAAACATGATCAAACTAAAAAGCCGCCAATTTTTCATACAATTACGTTTTGGTTTTTTTACTGCCCATAGCAGCCTTGTGAAGTTTCTCATACAGTTTGTTTGGTTGAAGGTTGAAAGTATCAGGTATAAGGTTGTTGTGTGTTTTTATAATACCTGAATACCCAGGTCGATATACGGCCTCAATCTGGGATCGTCGGGCGGAAGCTCTGTGATCAACACATCGATCTGTTGAATGTCACAGATATGGATAGGTTGTAGCGTATTGATCTTTTCTGAGATGGTTAAACAAACTGTTTTTCGGGCCGACTGGATCATTGCCTTTTTTAACTGCACTACTTCCCAATCATTATCGGTAGTTCCATGTTTTATGTCGATGGCATTGATGCCTAAAAAGCACAGGTCGGCATTGATCTGTTTTATCTTGGAAATGGCTTCGGCGCCTATGGTGATCTTGGAATTTTTTGAAATGCGGTCACCGATCATGATCACATCTATGCTTGGGTGTTGCATGTATTCCAGTATTGCAGGAATACTGCCCGACATGAAAGTGGCTTTTAACTGGCGTGGCAGTGCGCGCGCCAGTTCAATGATGGTAGTACCACCACTGGTGAGCACAAACATGTCGTTTTGAATAAGGGCCGCCGCTTTGTGGGCGATGATCTTTTTGTGGTCTTGCGAATAAACATTATCGGCCGGGTAATGTACTTCGTTGAATGAATGGCTGAGGGCGCCGCCATGAACTTTAATTATCTTTCCTTCTTCGGCAAGTTCCTGCAGGTCTCTCCGGATCGTATCTTCCGACACTCTGATCTCCTGGCTTAGCAGCGATGATAACACTTTATTATGCAGGTGCACCTGATGCAAGATATACGCCTGACGCTCTTTTTTAAGCATACGCTGTTAGTAGTGGTTGTATTGCAATATAAAGTTATTTAACGCAGAATATCGCACAATAACCAATCAATAACGCATTTTATGCGGTTTTTAATCTGCTATAGCCTCAATATTGCGGGTTTCTGCGGCGTCAATTGCAAGCAAGTACTCAATTCAGGCAGCCTTAAAGCAGAAACGTGAAGGGGTAAGGTTTAAAGTTTAAGGTTAAGGTGGTTCACGAATCAGGAGCCTGTTGAAAAAACTCAGACGTCCCAAACATGGGGTTTACCTTAAACCTTATACTTTATACATTAAACTTTAAACCTTAAACTTTGTAATTTTACGCCCCATTACAAGCGCCTAAACTTCAATAGCCTGATGAAATTACACGTTCTGGTCCTGTGCCCTGTTATTGTAGCTGTATTCTCTGGTTCTATACTTGCACCTAAACCGGCGGCTACTGCACCTGCTGTTTTGAATAAAGACTCCGTTCAACGTACGGCATTGTTTTCCCTCGATGATGTGGATAGAATAAAACAATTCTTTCTTGCCAATACAGCCCTGCCCGAGCAACCTAAAGATTCCAACTGGCGCCCCGGCTTTAGGCATAAATGTATTAATACCGTACGGGCGGGTTTAGATTTTCTGATCTTCGGCGAATCATCCATCCCCGATAGTTTATACAGCCGCCATAGCATTTTAAATGGTCGCGATAATGATATTACCGACCTCGCCAAACGGTTGCACGATGGTCATTACATTCGCAGTTACGATACGGTTCGCTTTTTATCGTTGCGTAAAGAGGAATGGGTGCCCATTACCAAGGCCGATCCTGTTTCGCGCGGCTTACAACCCATGGCGCTGGAGAAAAGTTTATGGAATACGTTGCTGCGGCGGGTTGGCAAAGAACGGGGCTTTAGTGTATTCCTGCTGTCGGTATGCGATGGCTATCATGCGGCGCTGTTAACGCTCGATCACCGCAATCCCGCAGAAATAAAAGCTTACTGGGCCGATCAAACCCATCGCCATCCTTTGCGCTATTTTGTAAATAATAAACTGGCTGAAGTGCCTGATAAATATGGTTGGGAAGTGATGCAGGGAAATGGACCGGCAAAACATTCGGCTGGTTTGGCCCGCGGGCTCGATGAATACATGTTATTAGCCAATCAGCAGTTCTGGTGCGATTGCGGCCGCCCCAATCAAAAACCAGGCGATTGTTGTTCGGGTAATTGTTTTCCGTTTATACAGATCTGGAGAATACAGAAGGTTTAAGGTTTAAAGTTTAAGGTTTAAGGTGGCGTCCGCAAATCGAACTGCCTGATTAAAATCGCGCACCACGACATTCAGGACTTTAAACCTTATACTTTTATCTTAAAAGATCAGCCAGGATATGAGCATGATTCTGGTCTTCGTCCTTAGCCGCATACAAAAGCGTTACCTGTTTGTGTTCTTTCAGTAATAATTTCAGGTCTTTCAGTGCGGGATTCTCTTTTAATTCAGCGAGGTATTTCTTTTTAAATTCAGCAAAAGTTCCTTTGCCGCCATGAAACCATTTACGCAGATCGGTAGAGGGCGCCACATCTTTTAACCAGGTATCTATTTCAGCTTTTTCTTTTTTAATACCACGTGGCCACAGCCGGTCAACCAGAATGCGATAGCCATCTTTCGATGCTACGGGTTCATAGATTCGTTTTACAACTATAGGCATGGTATGAATGTAGCAATTTTTATGAAAAGGAGCAAGCTACAAGCCACAAGCTACAAGCTACAAGCAATACACCCCGTCGCGGCAATCGCCCCGAAGAACAAAGAACCCGGAACCCGGAACCCGGAACCTGGAACTCGGAACCCGGAACTCGGAACTTGGAACCTGGAACCTGGAACCTGGAACTTGGAACTAACAAAGAACAAAGAACTCAGAACTTTAAGCCTTGATTTTCCCGGGCGGCACACCAAACTTCTTCCTAAACGCACTATTAAAGTGCTGTACCGAAGAATACCCCAACCTGTCCGCCACATCTTTAATGGGCACCTTGGCTGTTAACAGATCGCGCGCCTGGGTTAATTTATAATCGGTGAGGTAACCAAAAACGGTATTATTAAAAAGGGCTTTAAACCCCTGTTTCAATTTAAATTCATTGATGCCGGCAAGACGAGCCAGCTCACTTAAAGATGGTGGCTGGGCAGCATGTTGCAACAGGTAATCTTTGGCAAAGTGAATGCTCTCGGTATCGCCCGGTTTAACGATCAGTGAAGGCGTTTGGGTTGAACGCGCCGCATCTTCATACATTTGTGCCTGTAAGGTCAACAGTTCAATACATTTCGATTGCAGGAATAACAGTTTCAGTCCACCGGTAACTTTTACATGCATAATGTCGTGCAGGCATTGGTGCATGGCAAACGAAATAGGCATGTTCCCGCGGCTCAGTTCCTCTTCCTTTCCTTTGGCTACTTGTTCGGCAAACTCCATTAAGGCAGGGCTGCTGTCTTTTGCCAGCTCCAGAAAAAAGCGGGTAGTAAAATGTACTTCTACGAATTTATACCGCTCCAGATTTCCGCCGTATTGACCACTGGCTGCAAACAACGGCGTGTAATGCATGTTGTGCTCGTTGGCTTTGAAATGATGTTCTTTTCCTGATTGCAGATTCTTCATACTGCCATCGCCTGCCAATGTAAAATGCATTTCAACCAGATCAATTTCGCCGGTTATTTCCCAGTTCAAACGTTTGCATTCCTTCAACATCATATCACCATACACAATATAAATACCTGAGAAAGCAATCTGCACCATTTCCGCATCACCAAAGGGAA
>CBIMFG010000311.1:0-5798 GCA_966243125.1 uncultured Niastella sp. | reverse complement strand
CTGGCGGAGTTGCGGGGGCTGGAGTTGGGGATTGTGAGGAGTTTAGCTTAGTTGACCAGTTGACGAGTTGACAAGTTAACCAGTAGGTTGATAGGGTTAATATAGTTGATAAGGTTAATAAAGGGGCCGCGATGAGGTGTATTGCACAGCTTACAGCTTGAAGCTTGCAGCTGTGTTCCAATTTCCTTCAGTTTTCCTACCTTGCTTTGCACAAATAAGCAATATGAAGGTCCTGATCATTGAGGATGAACCATCGTTGAACAAGGCTATGGTAGATTATCTGCATCATCAGCAGTACCTGTGCGAGTCTGTCAGTAACTTTCACGATGCCCTGGAAAAAACGGAGGTGTACCAGTACGACTGTATTGTGCTGGACCTGATGCTGCCCGGTGGCAGCGGGTTGGAACTGCTGCGACAATTAAAAGCCAATCAAAAAAGCGATGGCGTTATCATCATCTCCGCACGCAATGAATTGGACGATAAATTAACCGGGCTGCAACTGGGGGCCGATGACTATTTGACCAAACCATTTCACCTACCGGAACTAAGCGCCCGCATTGCCGCCATCATTCGCCGAAAAAATTTACAGGGCAATACAATTATAAAGTTTGAAGAAATACAGGTTGATGTGCAGGCAAAAACCGTAAAGGTGCAGGATACGGAAATAAATCTCACGCGTAAGGAATATGAACTGCTGTTGTATTTTCTGGTAAACAGGAACCGGGTGCTGTCGAAAGACGCCATTGCCAGCCACCTGTGGGGCGATGATGCCGACCTGGCGGAGAACCTGGATTTTATTTACACCCATGTAAAGAACCTGCGTAAAAAACTATTACAGTACGGGGCAGGTGATTATATTCATAGTGTATACGGAATGGGATATAAATTTTCCCTTAAATGAAACTGTTTAGCCGATATAACCGCATCAATATCGCTGCGTCCATCCTTGTATTTATAGTGGGCAGTGTTGCCTTTTATTTTGTGTTGCGCGCGGTATTGCTGCGGCAGTTGGATGATACATTGCACACCGAGCAAACGGAAGTTACTTCTTACGTACAATTGTATCATCAATTGCCTGAGCAGGTGAATGCTTATAACCAGCAGATCACTTTTGAAGTGGTGAATGACCTGCCGAAAGGGGCTGTATATTATAGCGAGACAAAGGAAGTGGATGACAAAAATGAATGGATGCGGAAACTGGTGTTTGGTATTACCGTAGCCGGTAAAAATTACCGGGTAACAGTAACCAAATCGCAGGTGGAAACAGAAGGTCTTTTACAAATGGTGATCATAGTAGGCGCCGGAATGATAGCCCTGATCTTACTGGCCGGTTATGTGATCAACCGCATGGTGATAAAACAGCTGTGGAAACCTTTTTATAAAACGGTGCATGAAGTGGAGCAATACCAGTTGGCCAAACAACAGGCTTTGCAATTGCCGGTTAGTGGCATCAGTGAGTTTGATCTACTGAACCAGCGATTGATCAATATGACGGAGCGGGCACAACAGGATTACCAGGTAGTGAAGGAATTTAGCGCCAATGCAGCTCATGAAATGCAAACCCCGCTGGCTGTGATCAGAACCAATACCGAAGCGTTGATGCAGGATGAATTGGTTTTACAACAGCATGATAAATCCATTCAAACCATTGACCAGTCAGTTAACCGCTTAACCCGCCTGAATCAGGATCTGTTATTACTGGCGCGTATTGAAAATGGGCAGTTCCCATTACAGGAGAAGATAGATCTGGATAAAATAATCAAACAAAAAACAGAAGAACTGGCAGAGTTGCTGGCTTCAAAAAAATTACGCTACCAGGGCTATCTTGAGCCGGTACAAATTTCCTGCAATGCCCACCTTGCCGAAGTTATTGTGAATAACCTGCTGAGTAATGCCATCCGGTATAACAAAGTAGAAGGTATTATTAAAATAGAATTAACGTCCCAACACTTACATATTTCCAACACTTCTTTATTGCCTGCGCTGGAAAAGGAAAAGATAAGCCAGCGTTTTTACCGCCACCCCGAAACAAAAGCAGATGGGAATGGCCTCGGCCTTTCGATCGTAAAACAGGTTTGTACAGTAGCGGGCTTCACCTTACAATATGATTATCAAAACGGATTGCATATCTTTTCAATTAATTTGTAGACCTTCAAATTGCTGACAGAATCAGACAATAGGTTGCATCCTGTACTATAGGTATCGTTAAAAACTAGTAATGAAAAACTGGATGTTGTTTATTGCGTGTTTATTCTACGCGTTTTCTGTTTCTGCTCAGGAAACATTTCGGGTAACCGTTAAAGATAAGTCAACCGCGCAGGTATTGCCAGGGGTAACTGTTACCCCAACTGGTGGCAAAGGCGTTATTACCAATGACAGTGGACAGGTAGTAATATTTGATCTTACAGCCGGCAAACACACCATTCGGTTTTCTTCAGTAGGGTATGAACCCTTTGCACTCACTGTTACTTTACCCGATACCACTTTGCATGAAGTATTGTTAACAGCTGTACATAAAGAAATGGAAGAAGTAACAGTTGTTGCCAGTACCCGTAACAACCAGCGCATAGAAAATTCCCCCCTGAAAGTAGAAGTGTTGGGAAAAGAAGAAATGGACGAAGAAAATACCATTAAGCCCGGAAATATTGCCAGTATACTGGGTGATGTAAGTGGCATACAAATACAACAATCCTCGGCTGTATCGGGTAATTCAAATGTACGTATTCAGGGTTTGGATGGCCGCTATACACAAATATTGCGTGATGGAATGCCGCTGTTTGATGGTTTCAGTGGCGGCTTTGGCATTTTGCAAATACCACCGCTCGATCTGAAACAGGTAGAGCTGATCAAAGGATCTGCCTCTACATTATATGGTGGTGGCGCTATTGGCGGGTTGATCAACCTCATATCCAAACGGCCGGGATATGAACAGGAAGGTTTGTTCACGCTTAACCAAAGCACGTTGAAGGAAAGTAATTTCAATACATATATCGCAAAGCGAAACAAGAAAGTAGGTTATAATTTTTTCGGTGGCATCACGCACCAGGCTGCTGTTGATGTTAACGATGATTCTTTTTCCGACGTGCCAAAAACGGATGCAGTGATCCTTCATCCCCGTTTCTTTTTTTATCCTGACAGCAAAACAACCATTGCGCTGGGTTATACCGGTACTTTTGAAACCCGTAATGGGGGCGATATGCAGGTTCTACAAGAAAAAGGAGATGCCCTGCATCAGTTCTTCGAAAAGAACAAAACAGACCGGCACACGGGTGACCTGCTGGTTGATCGCACAATAGGCAATAACAACAGGCTGCAGTTGAAAGCCAGTATAAGTTCTTTTGACCGCGAGATCACTACCAACATTCATTATTTTAAAGGGAACCAGTTAAATTATTTTACCGAAGCTTCTATTCTTATTCCAAGGGATAAATACAGTATCGTGGCTGGCGTAAATGCCACCGGCGACCGCTTTAAAATATTGCCCTCAGATCCTGTTGCGTTAACCGATTTCAGTAACAATACGGTAGGCGCTTTTGCACAGGGTACCGTTAACTTACCCGTAAATACCATTCTGGAAGCTGGCCTCAGGGCCGATCATCACAACAACTACGGCAACTTTGTTTTACCGCGGGTGGCGTTATTTCACCGGTTCAATGAACAGTGGGCTACCCGGCTGGGTGCAGGCTTTGGTTATAAAGCGCCCAATCCGCTGGCTGTGCAAACCGTTGATTATCCCATTCAGGACCTGCAATCATTACCGCCAGGTATAAAAGCAGAAAAGTCGATAGGCTACAATGCCGAAGTGAATTATAAAAAAGAATTTGGGGAAGAAAGCTCCATCTTCATAAACCATGCTTTCTTTTTAACCAGGATCAATGATCCGGTTATTGCAACGGAAGAGGCAACCGGACCAGTATCATTTTCCAATGCCGGCAGTCATATCCTCACCCGTGGTTTTGATACCTATGTACAATTTAAATTGCACGATTGGGAATTGTATGCGGGGTATACCTATACCATTGCAGAAAGAAAATATTTAAAAGACAATCAGTTTATGCCACTTACGCCCCGCAACCGCATGGCATTTGTTGTGGTATATGAAATTGAGAACACCTGGCGGTTTGGTTTGGAAGGTTCTTATACAGGTACACAATACCGTGACGGCGATTCAAAAACACCGGATTATATGTTTATGGCGCTTATGATGGAAAGAAAATTCGGCAAAAAGGTGAGTCTGGTGTTGAATTGCGAGAACCTGCTCGATTACCGGCAAAGCAAACACGAAGCTTTATATACTGGTACTATAACTGATCCAACGTTTAAACCTTTATGGGCCCCCATTGATGGACGCGTAGTAAATTTATCTGTTCGTTGGAACTGGGGACATAAATAACAAGTATTTGGATGGCATAATATTTTAATGTATGGTTCCGGAAACCAACATACATATTTAGACGTGGGTAGAATAAAATGTCTTTCAACATGGGACAGAAGCTACGATATGGTATTTTCTGGCTGATGCTATTACCCTTTACTGCATTAGCGCAGAATGATACATTACCTAAGAAACTGGATAGTTTAAACCAACTGCCACCTGAGATAAAAAGAGGTAATAAAGACAGTATCAGGCGGGAATTCTACAATCAGAAAACAAAGATCACTTTTCCTGTTTACTTTACTTTATTGGGTAGTGACCTGAAGCAACAGGTTACCGCACCTTTTCATGCCAAGCCACGCGACTGGTTCAGGGCAGCTGCCGTAGTAGGTGTTACTGCTGGTGTTTTGTTGTTGGATAAACCCATTAGCCGAACAGCGGTAGAGTGGCGTAAAGAAAGCCCGGCCCTGGTGAACACCAGTAAGTACGTCACGCGTTTTGGCGGGCCTTATGAAGTATATACACTGGCTGCCTTAGGAACCTATGGTTTTCTTTTTAAAAACGAAAAGATAAAGACCACCACCTTGCTGGCTACGCAGGCTTATATAACCTCAGCGGTGATCTTTGAAGCGCTTAAGTTTTTATCGGGAAGGCAACGACCCTACTATTACAATCCGGAAGTTAATTCAAATAAAACATTGTGGCATGGCCCATTTTATCAATTTAAAAAAGACGCGAACGGAAACAAGCCGAACAATTACTCCTACACTTCATTTCCATCGGGACATACTACGCTGGCTTTTGCTGCCGCAACCGTATATGCCATGGAATACAGCGACCGGCCTGCGATTAAAATTCTTTCTTACGGTGCCGCGTCTGTCATTGGCTTAAGCCGCATCACCGAAAACAAACACTGGGCCTCTGATGTGCTTATTGGCGGCATACTAGGTCACCTTATTGGCCGGCAGGTAGTAAATAATTACCACCGTTATGCCAAGCTAAAATCTGAACAGGCAGCTAAGAAGAAAAATACCCTTTCGTTTGCACCGAGTTATCAGTTTGGAAGGGTGTTGCCGGGAGTTATATATAAATTCAATTGAAATTAAGAATGAAAAATGTTGAATGATAAATTAGAAAGTAAATACAGCCCTGTATTCACTTTCTAATTTCTCATTTTTCATTCTTCATTTTTCATTCCCTTTCTGTACTTCTTATACATCACCAGCGCCACCTGTAAACTATTGCCTGTTGAAGTAACCGGAAACGCTTTCTGAGCAGTAACCCACTTCCATTCCCAATTGCGAATATTTTCCTCAAATTGTTTCAGATCAGGTGCTGAACCGGTTCGTAAGGATTGTTGCAACAGCGTAAAGAATTGTTGCCAGCGTGGTTTGTAGAAATCATTCAGCAAACCGCTCCATTG
>CBIMFG010000310.1:0-5798 GCA_966243125.1 uncultured Niastella sp. | reverse complement strand
ACCAAAAAATAATTAAAAATGGATACGCAAAAAGAAGCGGCTGCAATAGCCGATGTATTAAACAATTACTATTTCAAAGGGATCTATGAAGGCAATATCCACATTTTACGTAAGGCATTCGATAGCAGAGCCCTGCTTTTCGGTGATATAAAAGGTGAGCCTTATTTTAAAAACCTGAATCAGTATCTGGATGGGGTTGCCCATCGCCAAAGCCCAAAAGAAGCAGGCAAACGCTTTTCTGCAGAGATCATTTCCATTGATGTGATCAATACCATTGCCGTAGCAAAAACGAACGTTAAAATTTACGATTTCAACTATTTTAATTTTATCACTTTCCACCAACTAGATGGGCAGTGGCTGATCATCAACAAGACCTTGTCTCACGTAAACGAATAAAAATATGTTAACCCAATCACAAACACCAGTCTGGTTTATTACCAGCTTCAGTAGCGTCAAAAAAAGGATCGCGTGTTGCGATCCTTTTCAGGTATAATATTACAGATCTCTTAATCCTCCGTCAACCAGCAATTCAGTACCCAACAGGTATGCCGAATCATCAGATGCGAGGTAAACGGCTGCTGCGCCAATCTCGGCTGGTTTGCCTATCCGTTTCAGGGGGGTGAAATTTCCCATGTTCTCTGCCATTTGGCGGGCTTCATCGGCTGAGCCTGTTACAGTACTAAATACCGGTGTATCTATTGGGCCCGGGCTTAAGGTATTCACCCGGATCTTCAGCGGCAACAGGTCAACTGAAAAACTTCTTGCCAGAGAACGTACAGCGGCTTTGGTGGCTGAATAGGCGGAGTGATTGGGGACGCCTTTGCTATTTACGGTTGAAGAGATTAGGATAACTGATGCTCCTTCCTTTAAAACCGGAATTGCCTTTTGCACAGTGAAAAACACCCCTTTGAAATTTACATCGCTCACTTTATTAAACTGCTCTTCAGTAAAATCTGCCAACCCATTTAATACATACACCCCCGCATTGGCCACCAAAATATCCAACTTGCCATAACGCTCTGCTACCTGTTGATAGATCCGGGTAAGATCAGTCAACTTTGCCACATCCCCTTGCAAGGCAATTACATTCCCGCCCAATTCTTTTACCGCATTGTTCAGGCTACCCTGGTTTCTGCCGGTGATAATTACATTTGCACCTTCTTCTACAAATGATTTTGCAATGCCTAAACCAATACCGCTGCTACCACCAGTGATCAATGCTATTTTGTTTGCTAACTTTTTCATAGTCTTTATTTTGTTTTGTTATTGTCAAATCGACTATGCAAAGTTGCCTGAACGGGGACCCTTTAAAAATGAAGTAGATTAGGAAAACAAGTTGAAGTAGTTCAACTTGTTTAGGCTATAGCATGGAAGGCGACACGCCAAATAATTTTTTAAAAGCAACAAAGAAATGTGAGTAATCGTTGAACCCTACTTCCATATATACGTCTGTAGGTTTCATTCCCTTTTCTTTCAGGAGATGGTGAGCTGCTTCCAGCTTTTTCCGTACCAGCCATTTACCTGGCGTGGTATGAAAGATCTTTTTAAAATCCCGCTTAAAAGTAGAAATGCTGCGCCCTGTTAAAAAGGCAATATGCTCCAGGTCTCCGCTGTATTGATAATGCTCTTCCATAAATGCCTGCAAGTCAATTTTGCCAGGTTCACTAAAATCGAATAGTAAATTTTCAAGATCGGGGTTGGCTTGTAAAAAGATCAGTACCGCTTCTTTTACTTTTGTTTTTATCAACTCGTTGCTCAGTTGATTACTATGTTGAAGGTAGGGCAGCAATGAATCAAAATAATTATTGAACAGCTGATGCGAGCGAAGTTTGATTACATTGTCATAGTGCTGGCTGGCAGCAATGCTTCGTTGATAAGGCGCCGACATTTCAACCAGGGTAGCATCGTCAATGCAAATAACAACGGAACGGAATTCACCTTTCTCCGGGGGTTGCTTAATGAATTTACTCAGTCTGTTCTTAACCGCAAGCCTGATATCGCCCGCCTCGTGAACGGCGCGTTTGCCACCAAAGTATACTTCTGAAGAGCCGGAGATAATGTATTCTATTACATGTTGACTAATGAACAATTCACCTTCCACTACCCGTTTTGACACACAGGCGTACACAATCTTTGGAATAAGAGGGTCTGTTGGGTTTAACATACTATCAAATATAATAAAACGAGGTGAGGGCCTCGTTTTATTGACCTAAGAAAAGTGCGGCAATTTCTTTACGATGTGCTTCTGCTCCAATTTCCAAACGGCGTGCATAAAGGCTGTTGGTGTCATCACCAGCCAGGTAATGTACCTGATCTTTGCCATCGGTTATTGCATCGTACATTATCCGGGCTGCCTGTTCAGGCTTTAATCCCATAGTGCTGGGGTCCATCATAGTGCTTACCACTTTCATGTTCCGGTCTAAGGCAGCCTGGTAAGCGGGTGCAGTAATAATTTCTGCGTTAGCGCCAAATGAGCTGTGAATGAAACCAGGGGCTACGGTTTTTACCTGTATGCCATATTCCGCCAGCTCATAGCTGAGCCCTTCGCTGAAACCTTCCAATCCAAATTTCGCCGCATGATACAGGCTGGCAAAAGGGAAGGTAACCAATCCGGCGCTGGAGGTAATGTTCATAAACAGGCCGCTTTTGTTTTCCCTGAAGTGCGGCGTGAACGCCTGTATTACCCGTATAGCGCCCAGCAGGTTGGTGTTGATCTGCTTAAGTAGTTGCGCCTCTGTAAAACCTTCAAGTGGGCCAATGCTGCCAAATGCGGCATTGTTCACCACTACATCTACCTGGCCCTGTGCAATAACTTGTTCGGCCGTGGCTTTAATTTGCTGTGGATTGGTGATGTCTAATGGCAGTACCATTACGTTTTCCAGATCGTTGAAGGTATTACCTTTTTCAACGTTACGCATAGTAGCGATCACTTTCCAGCCTTTGTGATGAAATAGCCGAACAGCTGCCTGCCCCAGGCCACTGGATGTTCCTGTAATAAAGATTGTTTTCATACTTCAAAGTTCGGCTGAGCATCACTCATCTACATTGTTGCAGGGTTCAATTCATATTGATAAGAAGTTCATTGCTTACCGGGTAGCCTCACTTACAGGCCACTTCATTTTTTTATACCTGTATAAAGCCAACAATGACACGCCTGCCACCACCATCAATGTAATATAGATCCAGGCGGGTATTGGCATAGGATCACCTTTGGCATAAGAATGCAACCCTGATAAATAATAGTTCACGCCAAAATAAGTCATGATCACGGCAGAAAAAGAAACCAACGCTAAGGTTCATACTGCTTATTTGCGCAGCCATTTTTTCGTCAGGGGATTGCCGGCGAATTTTCCGGTTCAACCTACGTTCTTCCACCAATCGGAATTTAAAATACAGCGCCAATAGCAATATACCAGCTACCAGTAAAAAACATACAATCCATAATCCGGCAGATGAATGGAGTGAAAAGAAGGGCGATCTCATTTTGCTTCTTTTTTAAGGATGTGTTTGTCAACATAAAATGTTCCGAAAGGAATTAAACAGGCAACCAGTACCTTCCAGGTAGTATTGCGAAAACTCCATTGGCGTTCAACACCTACACTGAGGGTTAGAATAATGAATAACAAAAACAAAATACCGTGTACTGGCCCAAGTGCCTTTACCAGCGAAGCATCACCGGCCCAGTATTTAATGGGTACAGCAATACCTACCAATATGATAAGCGAAATGCCTTCTAAATAACTAACCAATCGCAAACGGCCTAATTGCGTTTTAAGAAGTTCCATAACATTAATTTGATTGTTAGAATGATCTGAAGAAAGGTCTGTGCGCCAATGGTGAAAATGGCCAGGGAATGGCAATTAATATGATCACAAGCGCTGCGATAAACCATTTTAAGATCGTAGCATATTTTTGTTGATCGCCCGAAACCCGCTTTGCCCTGGCACTTCCTATTGTAATTAAAACAATGGCCATAATCATAAGCGAAAGGTGCACATATTTAAAAAATGTGTGTTCAACAGCTTTTGCAGCTTTTACCACGGGGCTTTGCAGATAAATAGTCATACCTACCAACAACTGCACATGGGCAATGGTAGCTGCCCAGTGCCGGACGGTATTGGCTTTAGCGGTAAATGGTTGTTTATTTAAAACACCCCGAATGGATACATAGATGGCAAAAAGCAGGCTGCCCAGCACCAGCCACCGCAGCAGTGAATGAAGCACCAGAAAAATAAAATACATTCCTTACATATTTATGATGAAACCATTATGAACATAGGTATCCTGTATTGCATGATTGATCATGCAAGTCAAATAGTTGAACTGTTATTTTAATAAGTGGAAAGAAGCGGATTGTCAGGTTCCGGGTCCTTTAGCGCACGCTGAAACGCACGCCTATAATCAGAGGGCGTAGTAGCCAGGTGTCGTAAAAATATCCGACGCATGGTGCCCATATTTCCCAAACCACATTGTTCTGCAATTTGTTCGAGGGAGCAATCAGTATCCTCCAGGTATTTGCGGGCGGCCTCTACCCTGTATTTCTCTATAAATTTTGCCGGCGGCATGCCCGTATGTTTCTGTAAAACTCTTGTTAGATTTCTAACACTCATATTAAAGTGTTCAGCGATCCTGTTCAGGTCAACCGGCTCCTGTAAATGATCAGTAAGCCAGCCCTTTAATTTTTCGCCAATATTTGAGCTTTCATAAATGGGTAACAGATTACCAAATTGCGACTGTACGCCGGGCCTTCTTAGAAAGAACACCAGTTGCCGCGCCACCCTGATGGCAATATCTTTACCATAATCCTCTTCTACCAGCGCCAAGGCAAGATCTATTCCCGACGACACGCCAGCGGAGGTATAGATGTTACCATCCTGAATAAAGAACGCATTGGTATTTACCTCCACCTGCGGAAAATTTTTTTTCAATTCATCGCCCAGTTGCCAATGGGTGGTGGCTTTGCGGCCATTTAACAAACCCATTTTCGCTAACACAAAAGTACCCGCACAAACCGACCCAATGCGACGCGTATTGTGCTCATTGATCCGCGACATCCACGCATAAAACGCCTCCAATTCGGGTGGTACACCCTGCCAGTCATCATCCCCCGCTATGAGCAACGTATCAATAGGCGTTTCAATTTCCATGGCGCTGTATTTACACCTGATCTCAATACCCGCAGCAGTGGTTACAATTTTATCGCTGGTGGGCGCTACTACCAACACTTCATACCCCTCGTGAGCGCCCTGTACCTGCAGGAATTTATCAGCACTGGTAAACACATTTGCCGGGCCGGTAAAATCAAGCAACGCGTGCCGGGTCATTGCTACAATAACCACTCGTTTTTTCTGCTGTAATGAATTACTCACCTCCATGGCACAAAATTACGTGGGCCCTTGATTGTCTCAAAGGACATAAATCGTGCAATTTAGGACGTTGAAAAATTATATCTTTGGCCCCCAATCTTACCACATCAGCCTGTCCTTTTTTATTGCATTTACTTTTTTACTAACACATATCGCTGTAAATTAGCCCATTGACCGATTTTACGCCACATAGTGAACAGGAACTGCTGTTAAAGATTGCGGAGGGTGATGAAAATGCATTCGAGCAATTGTTTCATCGCTATCTTCCAAAGCTTACGCCCTTTGCATTAAAATTAACCGGCGATAGCGAAGCTGCCCGCGAAATGATCCAGGAAACTTTTCTGCGCATCTGGCTCTCGCGCGACCGCCTCACTGATGTACAAAACCCTTCCGCCTATATTTATACTGTTCTATCCAATCAGCCACCTCTTT
>CBIMFG010000309.1:0-5807 GCA_966243125.1 uncultured Niastella sp. | reverse complement strand
CTGGTATTTTTTATACGACTCATAAGTGGAATGCACTTCTTTTTCGTACAACTGATCAATGCTTTGGTATGGCACAAAGCGTCTGTAATCTTCCAGTCCAATCGGGTCTTCCAGTACCAGTTTGGTAACCTTGCCGGGGTATAGCATGGCAAAACGGGCTGCCAGCATACCACCCATAGAGTGACCAACCAGGTATACTTTAGGAACGTGCAGGGAGTCCAGCAATTGGTTCATGGCGTATGACACCATATGGAAACTGTAATGGATATCGGGTTTGTCTGACTTGCCCCAGCCCGGTTGATCAGGAACGATCACCCGAAAACCGGCTTTTACCAAAAAAGCCATTACATCTTTCCAGTAATAGCCATTAAAATTCTTACCATGAAAAAGCAAAACGGTTTTTTGAGAAGCAGAGTCAGCTTGCGCATCCATGTAGGCAATTTGAACCGGTCTGTTTTCCAGGATGGTCTTAAAATATTTAACGGGGTAGGGGTATTCTATCTGCGCCTGCATTAGGAGGGTAGTTGTGAGGCATAGGGATAACAACAGAAATTTGTAAAAGTGTTTAGGAAACATGCAAAGGATTATTTGATGCATGAAGTTACATGCATTTTGCAACCGTAAGGTGTTTTCGGATATTTTAACAATACTGATTAGTGAATTTCTACGGATAGGGTATAGGAGTTAATCAGGTTCCGAGTCTAATTTTTCTTTAACCATTTCTATCAATATATTCAACTGACGGGGATCCATAATGTTTTTCTGATGTCCTACTTCATATTCATTGAACAATACATCGCCCTGTTGCGTCAGCGTGAATAAATAATTGTCCTCCGAAAACACATCGAATACGATCATGTCGCCAAAATCTCTTTCCTTGATCTGGCAGGTCATGGTTTTACCACTTACCGACAGGTTCATCGTTTTCGTTTGTAGTTCTTCCATCTTCTTCAAGGTTTAAGTGAATAAATTAATCATGAAAAATGGCTTGTTCCTCACGTTCCTGTACGGGAATCTTTTTTATAAGATCATCATAATTTACTTCTTCATGGGTAGTATAAGCGCCGTATGCATCCATGGAGTAACCCATGGTGCCATCATTGGCCTGAATAAGGTAAACAATAGAGGAATCGCCAGGGTCTGACTGCCCTTCAAAGCGATATGTTTTAATAATGGTGAGGTCCTCAGGTTTGTAGAATTTACCATTGGTTGTGGTGAATCCATCTTTGGAAATGGTAAATTCATTGTCATTATGTTGATGTCTTAATTTTTCCAGTACAGCGGTCAATGTTGTCATTTCTGAAGGTTTCGTTTCCATAAACAATTTTTTAATGAAAAATAGTGCTGTGATTATTGAATACCAATCTGGTATTACGGTAATATGTCAAAAACCTGTGCCACCCAACAAAGGGTTATTGAAGAAATATTTCTACACAAAACACATAGTTTCTTTATTTCCGTTTAAGAGATAGGGGGCACCGGTTGGCACAGGATTTTAAGTAAGTATAACAGCGATAATTTTTTCCTTCCGGCAATTACACTTCTAACAAAGTGGTAAGAATGCTGGAGACTGAGAGTGAAAGGAAAAAAATATCACTAGCCCCGGGTAAAACTGGGGCATTTTTTTGCCCCGCCCCCTAAAAAGGAGAATCATTGCCAAATAGCGTATCTTAAGTGCATGAAAAAGCTTTTATTCTTATCAGCCTTTCTTTTAGCTTCCAGCCTCCTGTTTGCTCAAACTGATTCCACGGCCGGTTATTACAAATCTTTTGATGGAACAAAGATCTGGTACGAAGTAAGAGGCGCCGGCCAACCGGTGGTGCTGGTGCATGGGTTTATTGTTAATGGCGAATCATGGAAAAGAACGGCATTATATACCGAACTGTTAAAGGCCGGTTATCAGGTAATAACTTTCGATCTCCGGGGAAATGGCAGGTCCGATAAACCGCATGAAGCTGCTGCCTATGCCAATGATGCCGAAGCAAAAGATATTATGGGTTTGCTGAATACCTTAAAAATTAAACAATATGCAGTGGTGGGCTATAGCCGCGGTTCAATAATAACAGCCCGGTTACTGGTGTTGGATAAACGGGTTAAAAAAGCGGTACTGGGTGGTATGGGCACCGATTTTACCAATCCTGAATGGCCGCGCCGCAAACTATTTTACCGGGCATTAGCAGGCGATAGTGTTCCCGAACTGGCGCAAATGGTGAGTTATGTTAAAAAGTCGGGACTCGATCAACAGGCATTGGCCCTGTTGCAAAAAGAACAGCCATCAACCCCAACCGAAACATTGAAAAAAGTACAACAGCCGGTGCTGGTGATCTGCGGCAATGAGGATAGTGACAATGGCAACGCCGCAGCCCTGGCAACCCTTTTCACACATGGGGTATATAAAGCTACACCCGGTGATCATAACAACGCTTCCAAAACGCCTGAGTTTTCGGCTGCTATCATAGAGTTTATAAAAGAGCAGCATTAAGTAGAACAATTCGGTGGCAGAATTCGTTATTTAATAGCTAACGATTGTTAGTAAAGCTATATCTTTGTCACCGCTAACAAGCCACATCTCAAATACAGAATTTACTATATGAACAAAAAGGAAGTATATATTATTTCAGCCGTTCGCACCCCTATGGGCAGCTTCGGCGGCGGATTAAAAGATTTTACTGCACCCAAACTGGGCGCCATTGCCATAAAAGCGGCTTTGGAAAAGGCCGGACTGCAACCTAACCAGGTGCAGGATGTGCTGATGGGCTGTGTAATTCAGGCAAATCTGGGTCAGGCCCCTGCACGCCAGGCAGCTAAATTTGCAGGCCTGCCAAACGAAGTCAATTGCACAACCGTGAACAAGGTTTGCGCCAGTGGTATGAAGGCCATTGCCCAGGCGGCACAAAGCATTGCGCTGGGCGATGCTGATATTGTGGTGGCCGGCGGTATGGAAAGCATGAGCAACGTGCCTTTTTATGTTGACAGCCTGCGCTGGGGTAATAAATATGGCAATACCAATATGATTGATGGATTGGCCAAAGACGGCCTTACCGATGCGTATGATGGGCAAGCCATGGGAAATGCGGGCGATTTGTGTGCAAAGGAGTGTGGCATTACCCGCGAAGAACAGGATGCTTTTGCCATTGAAAGCTATAAACGCAGTCAGGCAGCATGGGCCGCTGGCAAGTTTGCCGATGAAGTGGTGCCCGTTGAAATTCCGCAACGGAAAGGCGATCCCATCCAATTTATTAAAGATGAAGAGCCATTTAATGTTAAGTTTGATAAGATACCTGAGTTAAAACCTGCATTTAAAAAAGAAGGAACAGTTACCGCTGCCAATGCCAGCACGCTGAACGATGGTGCAGCAGCGCTGGTGTTAATGAGTAAAGAAAAAGCGGATGAGCTGGGTGTAAAACCAATTGCCCGGATTGTTTCTTATGCCGATGCAGAACAGGCGCCCGAATGGTTCACTACTACGCCATCCATAGCTGTTCCCAAAGCAGTGGCCAAAGCCGGTTTAAAAATGACCGACATAGATTTTTGGGAATTGAACGAAGCCTTTGCGGTGGTGGGTATTGAAAACAGCCGTCGTATGAAGCTTGACCCGGCCAAAGTAAATGTGCATGGCGGGGCTGTTGCGTTGGGTCACCCGTTAGGCGCCAGCGGCGCACGTATTATTGTTACCCTTATTAATGTACTGAAACATAATAAAGGTAAATACGGAGCAGCTGGTATTTGTAATGGCGGTGGCGGCGCCTCAGCCATGGTTATTGAAAGCTTGTAATAATAGCAAATTATAGAGTAAGCCTCCCGATCACAATCGGGAGGCTTTGTTTTATTTAGAACTTAGATCAGGCCGGTAGGTGAGTAGCTCTGTCCAGCTTTTTTCAATGTATTGTTGAATCACCGACATGTAATCATTGTAACCGCTTTCATTGTATTCGGCTTTATATCTTTCCATAAAAGGTTTGCGAAAGCTGGGGTCTCTTTCTTTCCAACCGGTTTTATAACGAAACACCAGCGCAAATTGAGCGGGGCCCGAACCTGATACCTGAAAAACCGCCACCGGCTCATTACTTTTTTGCCATACTACTTTTACCTTTTTTATAAGGGCTATAATGGTATCGGCCCACCCTTGTTTGGGGAATACATGGGTGATGGCAAATTTTTCAGAGAATTCCAGTAAGGGAACCGAGCTGAGGTCTTCGCGGTAAACGGAAAAACCCTGCGTGCCCTGAGTAGTAGTTATGGGCGATACATTCGTGTTCCAGTCGGTGGTATGTTCTTTACTGATGTCTTTTCGCTCATCAAGCTGTGCCCAACTGTTAGGACCTTCTGAAACGTGGTAGCCGCCGGCATCGGGGCCAGACAATATTTCGTACGTGCGCCACTTCCAGTCGCCGGTGTGAAATTTTTGGGCATGAGCCGTGAGCGCTTTTTCAAATTCAGTGATCTTTTCAGGTTTGGGAAATGCCCTGAAGAAGTTGATGACGTTTTTAGTTTGGCTTGTTCCTATAAGAGGCAACAAAAGCCAGCAGAGAAAGAGCTTTCTCATGTTTTGCAATTTTGGGTTAAAGGGAAAGTAAAAGGTACAGAGATTATATGGCAGGAAAAACTGATATGCATCATGGCAGCCTTTTCAGAATTACCTTTGTGATATGAGTACCATTCGCATTGAAGAAGCAACTAAAAAAGATGCTGCATTAATAGCTGACCTGAGCCGTAAAACGTTTTATGATGCGTTTGCAGCCGATAACACCAAGGAGGATATGGATAAATTCCTGAATGAACAGTTTACCCGGGAAGACTTAATGGAAGAGGTAGGGGCTAAAGGAAATACTTTTTTACTGGCTTATGACGGTGATGAACCGGTGGCGTATGTGCGCATGCGGGAAACACCCAACCCCGTGTTGTTGAAAGATGGCCCGGCTATAGAAATTGCCCGCATTTACGCCGTACAAAAAAGTATTGGCAAGGGAGTCGGGAGCGCTCTGATGCAACAATGTATTGAAGTGGCCCGGCAGCGGCATTTCAAGCTTATATGGCTGGGTGTTTGGGAGAAGAATTATAAAGCGATTGCCTTTTACACCAAATGGGGGTTTGAACGTTTTAGCGAGCATGTGTTTATGTTAGGAAACGATCCGCAAACAGATTGGCTCATGAAAAAAGGATTGTGATAAATAAACCCTCCCGGCCACGGGGCAGCCGCAACGGGAGGGTTTCACACACCGAATACTGAAAGTTATTTCATCTGGCGGATTAGCTGCTTACCTGGTAGGGAATTACGCAATAAAAGCATTGTGTGTAGTTGAACACATAGCGTTCTGCATCAAAAAAGCAAACAACTGCACTATAGTAGAATTGGATTGTAACGCCCTTTATGCGTATTGGCAGCATATACTAAAAAACTAATCATCTATTTCTACATCAAACTCTTCTTCTTCCTCTTCAACTGCTTCCTCGTTTTGTTCCTTTGGCCCGCCCCCAAGCATCAGTAACTCGTTGATAACTATTTCGGTGATAAGCCGTTTAATGCCGTCTTTATCAATGTATTCACGATGTATCAGTTTGCCACATAAGGCCACTGCACTTCCTTTGGTTAAAAACTTCTCGGCAATGTCTGCCAGTTTACCCCAGGCTATAACGGTATGCCATAACGTTTCTTTAATCCGTTCACCGCGGGCGTTTCTATAAAAATCATTGGTAGCTATAGAAAAGCGGGCCCTTTTTTTACCGTTCTCAGTAATACGGATATCAGGTGTTTGACCTAAGTTGCCAATCAGTTGAACTCTGTTTTTAATTGCGTACATAACTAC
>CBIMFG010000308.1:0-5812 GCA_966243125.1 uncultured Niastella sp. | reverse complement strand
AGTTTGACGCCGCCTTCAGGCAGCAACTGGTAAAAAGATGTGAGGACGATAAGGTGAGTGTAAAGGCTGTTGTGTATGGTGCTTTTATTTATGCCATGAAAGTAGTATCCAATGAAAATGATTTTGTGGTTGGGGCGGTAAGCAATAACAGGCCAATAATAGAAGATGGCGATAAAATACTGGGTTGTTTCCTGAATACCATACCAGTTCGTAATAAGCTGGAAGGCATTGATATGCTGAGCTGGAACCGGTATTTTAAAAAGACAGAGGAACAATTTATTGCTTTAAAGAGTGTTGAACGCACCACGTTATACCAGATAACAAAGATCGTAAACGAAGGTGTTACCGATAGTTCGCCGTTTTTTGATGTGCTGTATAACTATACCGACTTTCATATCACCAATAGCTTATCCTTTAACCGCGAAAAGAAAACAAAGCGGTTGAAAGTTGATAACTACGAATCTATTAACACCGCATTGGACCTGAGTGTGAATGTGGTTGGCGACAGACTGGCATTAACCTATACACTCCTGAAGGAGTTTAAAATGGATATTACATTGGACCGCATTCATGCATGTGTGGAGCAGGTGCTTACAACGTATATCCAGTCTCCCGAGAGCAGGACCCGGGAAATGGAGCTGGTGTCGGAAGCGGAGAAGCAAATGCTCTTATACACTTTTAATAACACGCATAAGCGTTATGCCGGCAACCCCACCGTGATAGACCTCTTCCGGCAGCAGGCGGTCAATACACCAGATAATATAGCCATACGTTTCGAAGGGCAAATAATAATTTATAAAGAGCTGGATAAGCTATCGGACCAGTTGGCGCAGTATCTGTTGCAGCAAGGTGGTTCTAAAGGCGAATTAGTGCCTGTATATCTTCCCCGGTCGCCCGAGGTAATTATTTCCATTTTAGCGATCCTGAAAGCCGGCTGCGCCTATCTGCCCATTGATACAGGTAACCCCGCTGAGCGAGTGAACTATATGCTCGAAGATAGTGGAGCAAGATTTGTGGTGAGTGCTGCTGACTTTGCTCCGTTGTTTGATGTAAATAAGGTGACCCCAATATTTATAGACGCCATCAACTATCACAATTGCCCGGCAGAAAAAACAGCTAGTGCATGTTTGGCAACAGATAAAGAATACGTTATTTATACTTCCGGAAGTACGGGTAAACCCAAAGGGGTAATCGTGAACCATGGCGCAGTAGCCTCCCGGTTACGCTTCTACAAAACCTTTTACCGTTTGGGTGAGGACGATCGCATCCTGTTTTATAGTTCTATTGGATTTGATGGCACTATTGAAGAATACCTGTTGCCACTTACCACAGGCGCCCAATGTATCATTGCCGGACCGGCATTCAAGGATGATCTGTTTGCCAATATGATCGGTTTAATGGAAACGTTTGCCATTACGAAAGTGTTTATGCCGCCTGTTGTATTGCAGCATTTCATAGATGCATTGCCTAACGACCAGGTGCATAGGGTTAGCTCGTTGCGGCATGTTGTTGCGGGCGGCGATAAGTTAAACGCTGAGATTGTACAGAGTTTTTATGCCAAATTTGGCGCCGCGTCGGAAACCAGCCTGTACAATGCCTACGGCCCAACCGAAAACACAAATGATTCGGCCATCTTCAAGCTCGATGGAGCTATCACTGGTAAGAACATCCCTATCGGAAAGCCGGTTGAGAACTCGGCCATATACATATTGGATAACCAGGGCAGGTTATTGCCGGCAGGTCTTACCGGCGAAATCTGCGTTGCCGGATCGGGGTTAGCTGCAGGCTACCTTAATAAACCGGAGCTTACAGCAGAAAAATTCGTTCCCCATCCATTTAAAGAAGGCGAGCGCATGTACCGCACCGGTGATCTGGGCTACTGGTTGCCCGATGGCCATGTTGTTTTCTCAGGCAGAATAGATAGCCAGGTGAAGATCCGGGGCTATAGGATTGAACCAGGCGAAATAGAAGCGGCCATCTTGCAATCCGGAACTATTGAAAATACAGTGGTGCTGATAAAGGAAGATGCTGAAGCCAGAAAATACCTGGTTGCCTATGTTATTCCCGGCGATGGGTATACACAGGCAGCATTGTACAGCTACCTGAAAGCCCAACTGCCGGAGTATATGCTGCCGGGTATGATCATAGAAATGGAACAATTTCCTGTGAACATAAACGGTAAACTGGATGTGAAGGCGTTGCCCGCGCCGGATGAAAGCCTGCAAATAACCAACGAATACCTGGCGCCCACCAACGATACGGAAGAAAAACTGGTTGCCATCTGGCGGCAATTGTTAGGCCTGGGCCGCATAGGTATTCAACATAACTTTTTCCAGATAGGCGGCGACTCACTTACTGTATTGAAGCTCCGGCAAAGGATCGAAGAAGAACTGAATGTGGCAATAAACGTAGTGGACCTGTTTAACTATACGACCATTCAGGAATTCGCAGCTTATCTCAGTCAAGATCAGCAGCGCGGGGTGGAAAATAATACTGTTGCAGAAACGCTTAAATTTTAACTTATGATGGAGCCAATAGCCATAATAGGGATTGCATTTGAAATGCCTTATATGCAAAACTGGTCACAGCTCACCAGTTCATTGGAAAATAAAAATACTTTTTTGCAGCCGCTGCCCGCAAACAGGCTGCAGGATATTCACGCACGATTTGGTGAGATAGAAATGGCAAAGGGCGGCTACCTGCACCGTATGGATCAGTTTGACAGGGAATATTTTGAGATCTCAAACCGGGATGCCATCAGAACCGCTCCGGAGTACAGGTATTTTTTAATGTATGCTTTACGTGCCTTCTACGATGCCGGCTACACAAAGGAAGAGCTGAAAGGGTCGAATACCGGCATCTTTTACGCCGCTGCACACACTACCTATAAAAAGTTCTTAGATGAAGGTATCGGCGATTTTGACGGGCTACACGGCATAGAGGCTACCAAGCTGGCAAACTTTCTTGACCTCAGGGGGCCGGTTATTTCCATCAATACCACCTGCTCCTCCTCACTGGTTGCAGTACACAGTGCCTGTGTGTCGCTTCAAAACAGGGAATCAGAAATGATATTGGTGGGCGGTTCAAAGTTCAGCATTACTACCAAAGATGCATTGAAGAATGCGGTGGTATTGTCAAAAACAGAGAACTGCAGGCCCTTTGATGCAGCCGCTGATGGAATTCTGAATGGCGAGGGAACCATTTTTATGGTATTGAAGCGGTTAAGTGATGCCGAAAGAGACCATGATCCGGTTTACGGAATTATTGATGGCAGCGCGCTGAACCATGGTGGAGCCAGAATAGCAAGCCTTACCGCCCCCAGTGCCGAAGCACAGAAAGAGGTAATTACCAAAGCATGGGAAAACGCCCACGTTGACCCTAAACACATCAGGTTTATTGAGGCGCATGGCACCGGTACTATCCTGGGCGACCCCATCGAATACAAAGCCATCAGTGATGCCTTTCGGGAAAAAGGCATTTCAGATGCCATTTGCGGCATCAGCTCATTTAAGGGACAGGTGGGCCATTTGGATACCATGGCTGGTTTGGCCGGACTGCTTCGGTTGGTAGCGGCGTTGAATGCACGGGTGCTGCCTGTACAGGCAAACTTTACTACCGTTAATGACCATATAAATGAAGCTAACAGCAATGTCAGAATTCAGCGGCAGGCAGCACATTGGCCTGCCATAAATGGGGTACGTACAGGAGGTGTAAGCAGCTTTGGATTAACCGGTACCAATGTGCATACCATTGTTTCTAAAAAAGAAGCGGCCATCAGCGAAATTGAGCAAGCTCCCTTGAACTTTATACAGCTTGGTGAAAGCACCAAAGACAGGCTGTATAAACTGAAACAGGAGATAGCCCGGTATATAAAAGAGAATGAACCGGTAAATGTAAACCTGTTCAGCCACAAGATTAACAGGCTCTTCCATTCAAATAAGCATAACGAAGGAATTGTTTTTGCAAACCGGGAACAACTGCTCGATCAGTTGAATAGCAGGGAAGAAGACGCCCCTGTGCCCACTGCTTTCTTGTTACTTGATCTGGATGTTTTGACCTATGATGCAGCGCTTATTGATACAATCCTTGCTGAGAATACGCTCATAAAAGCACACTGGCATACTGTAGCAGGCGCCAATTATCTGCCCGCACAAATTCCGGACATAGCTGTTGTAAACGTCTTGTTTCAGTTTACCCTGTACAAATACCTGATAGCTCTTTTAGGAAATAAATTACAGGTAATTGCAAAACAGGGTGAGGGGGTGTTGCAGAGCCTGTTGAACAATACGATCAACGCAGCTGATCTTATCAATAATCCCGCGCTCATTGAATTAAATCCAAACCAGTTTAACCGGCAGGGTTTTGATGATTATTTATTCAGGATCTATCAGCAGAAAAAGGTAGTTATTATAGATTTCTCCAAAGATGGACAAATGCAGTTTTTGGGTTCAGACAATATTGTGCGTATTGCTGGTACGTTTGAAGCCAGGGAGCGGTTCAGGCTGTATAAAGAGCTGGTGGAAATTAATACAACGCCCCTGAAAACTACTAATACGCCCTTTGTTTTTAAGGGACTGCAATTTCCTTATTATGATCTGCAAAGATACTGGCCCGAAAATACCAGGAAGATCGTAACAAATGCGGGTACTGATTCCGGAAAGGCAGCACCTGAAAAAGTATTGACCCTGGAAGAAGTGCGCACCCGGGTAAAACTGGTTTGGCAAAAGCTGCTGGAGAACAATGATGATATTGATCCTGCTGATGATTTCTTTTTGCTGGGCGGTGATTCTTTATTGGGACTGGATATGCTGGCTGCCATAGATGATGAGTTTAAGGGCAAGTTTGTAACCTACGAGGAAATGTATTCTTTTTCCACGTTGGAGAAATTATCGGCAACATTGTATGAGCGGTTGACCGGAACACCGGAGCCGGTAAAAGAGAAAACCGGGTCAACCCCGGTTGAGGATGCCGCAACAAGAAGTAACAGGTATGCCGCATTGAAAGATACCATTCAACATATGCCGCTGCCTGGCAGCATTACACATCGTGATATTTTAGTTACCGGGACTACCGGGTTGCTGGGCCCGTTCCTGGTGAAAAGCCTTTTTGACAGCACCGATGCCCGCATAATTTGTTTCGTAAGAGGCAAAAATACCCAGGATGCCCATGACCGGTTCTGGAAGGGGTATCAAAGTGCTTTCGGCGCCGGTATGCATGAGCGAATTAAAGTGATCAACGGCGACCTGCTGCAGGAAAAAATATTTACTGACAGCGAAGCGGAACAACTATTAAGGCAGGTAGATGTGGTGTACCATGCGGCCGGGTCACCGGCATTTGTGGGCAACCCTGAGTTGAAGGAGAATATCAACTACAAGGGAACCAGGCATTTATTCGATTGGGCAGTAGCCCATCAGGTAAAATACTTCAATTATATCTCTACGATAGGTATTGTAGGCAACGCGATGCCCGAACATATAAGTGCTTTTTATGAAACCGATCTCAACCTTGGGCAGGATACTGCCAACCTGGTACATGCAGGTACTAAACTCATGGCGGAAGAATATCTTGAAAATCATAAGCCATCGTCACTGGTTGTAAATACATTCAGGATCCCTAACGTTGGCGGCAGGTATTCGGATGGTTATTCCCGTTTTGATATGAGCAGGAATTTGATGTACCTTAAGTTGCAGACAATTTACCGCCTGGGGCAATACTCAGATAATTTTTTAAACTATAACGCTCAGTTAAAGCTAATTCCGGTAGATGTTTTAGCTGATTCCATCTGTAAGCTATCGTTGTTGGATCAACGATT
>CBIMFG010000307.1:0-5818 GCA_966243125.1 uncultured Niastella sp. | reverse complement strand
AACCTGATTTTGCAGTTATTTACTGCACCTTCTATCCCGGCAAAAAGATCATTGAACTGAAATCACTGAAACAATACGTTTTCCAGTTACGCAACATTGTGGTGTCATACGAAAGACTGATCAACATTATTTATGATGATCTGGTGGCGGTGTATGAACCTTCCCGTTTGCGCCTGGTGATGGTTTGCAACCCACGTGGTGGCATCAGTTCAAAATTGACCATCGATAGCGACTGGAAGATCCGCGGCGGCAAAGAACAGTTCAACGACTGGCAAATTGTTGAGGACGAATGGTCGGTAGAAATGTAGAATAAAGAACAGAGAAATGAAAAATTAAAAAGTAAATACAATTTCAACATATAGATATGGACGCACACAAGTCACTCACAATTGGTTTATTTGGTTTTGGTGTAGTAGGTGAAGGTTTGTACAAAGTATTGCAACAAACTCCATCACTGAAAGCCAGTATAAAAAAGGTTTGTATAAAGAACCCTGAAAAAAAACGCAACGCTCCTGACTCGTTGTTCACTACCGATAAAGATGAGCTGCTGAATGATCCTGAGATCAATGTGATCGTGGAAGTGATCAATGAATCGGAACCTGCATTTGAAATAGTTTCTACGGCATTAAAGAATGGCAAGGACGTAGTAAGCGCCAGCAAAAAAATGATCGCTGAGCATTTACCTGAATTGTTGGGTTTACAAAAACAAACCGAACGTTCCTTCCTGTATGAAGCAGCTGCCTGCGCTTCTATTCCCGTTATCCGCAACCTGGAAGAATATTACGACAACGACCTGTTACACTCTATAAAAGCCATTGTTAACGGAAGCACCAACTTCATTCTTACCAAAATGTTTGAAGACAAGCTGGATTTTCAACAGGCTTTGTTACTGGCACAACAATTAGGTTTTGCAGAAAGCAACCCTACATTGGATGTAGAGGGGTTTGATGCTGCCAATAAATGGAATTTCCTGCTTACCCATGCATATGGTATAGTTATACCACCCGATGCCCTGGTGTTTAACGGTATTCAGAATATTCACGCAGGTGACGCTTCTGTTGCTGCCGAAAAACACAACGATATTAAACTGGTAGCCCAGGCAAAGAAACTGGAGAACGGAAAGGTGGCTGCCTTTGTATTACCTCAATTTATTAAACACGAAGATCACCTGGCTTTTGTAAAGAATGAATACAACGGCGTAGTGATCGAGAGCGGGTTTGCCGATAAACAATTCTTCTATGGCAAAGGCGCGGGCAGTTTCCCTACAGCCTCTGCAGTATTGAGCGATCTGTCGGCCCTGCGTTATCAATACAAATACGAATACAAGAAATTATACCATCATAAACCCAACGAGCTTACCAACGACTTTTACATTCGCGTGTATGTAAGCTTTGATGATTTGAAATACATTCCCAAAGAGAAGTTTGAATGGATTGAAGAATGGCATGCAGAAACCGACCGCAAATACCTGGTAGGTGTGCTGCATTTTAGCGAGTTGGCACAAAACAACTGGTGGCGCGAAAATAAAACTTCGCTCATTCTGGCTCCTGAAGCCGTGATAGAAGATGTGGAAGTGCGTAAATTAAAAAAGAAGAGCCTTGAACTGGCTGGAATTATTTAATTATATGAAGTAAGAGATAAGAAGTAGGAAATATGAAATTCGCGAGCTTCATACGTCCTACTTCTTTTCCTATCTCTAATACATTTTCAGTAACGTTTCCTTCAGGTCGTTATAATCCGGCGCTATGAGCGTGCTTTGTTTCGTAAGCTTTAATTGCTCCTGAATAGCAGCAGGTACCGGAACTGCTTCGCCAATAACCGGTTCTACCACATCATAAAACTTTACAGGGTGCGCGGTTTCCAGGAACATGCCTTTATCAGTTGCATGTTGCTGCAAATAGCGTTGTAAGGCCAGGTAGCCTACAGCGCCATGCGGATCGGTCAGGTATTTATACTGCTGATACACTTCTTTCAATACCACTTTTGTTTCATCGTCAGAAATACTATAACCTGTTAATACCTTCCGCAGATCGCCCAGTTTATGATGGAACAACTCCAGAATACGTACAAAATTGCTGGGGTTACCAACATCCATGGCATTGGAAATAGTAGCAACAGCCTTTCTCGGTTGATAATCGCCATTAGACAAATATGATGGTACCACCGCATTGGCATTACAGGCTGCAATAAAATGCTTAACAGGCAAACCGGAAATATGCGCTAACAAGCCTGCACAAATATTACCAAAATTGCCGCTGGGCACCGAGATCACCGGCGGATTCTTTTTATCGGCCCATTGCTTCCACGCCAGCACATAATAGAACTGCTGCGGCAACCAACGCGCCACATTAATGGAGTTAGCCGAGGTAAGGAAGATCTTTTTAGTAAGGGCTGAGTCAACAAAAGCCTGTTTCACCATTTGCTGACAGTCATCAAACGTACCGGTTACTTCCAGTGCATGAATATTCTTTCCTAAAGTCGTCAATTGTTTTTCCTGCACCGAGCTCACTTTACCTGATGGATACAGGATCACCACTTCTACCCCCGGCACATCATAAAAACCATGCGCTACTGCCCCACCTGTATCGCCTGAGGTAGCCACCAGCACCACCACCTTCTCACTGCGCTCGTGCGCAAAATGTCCCAGGCAGCGGCTCATAAAACGCGCGCCTACGTCTTTAAACGCCAGCGTTGGCCCATGAAACAATTCCAGTGAAGCAATACGGTCGTTCACCGGCACCAGCGGAATGGGAAAATTGATGGTTTCTTTTACAACGCCTTGCAAGGCAGCATCGGATATTGTACCGGCCACATAAGGTTGTATAAGCCGGAAGGCGATCTCCTCGTTGCTGTACTGCTCAATATTTTCAAAGAAAGCTTTTTCGTGTACCGGAATGGTATGCGGAAAATACAATCCCTTATCAGGAGCCTGTCCTTTTATGGTAGCCTCTTTAAAATCTACATCGGGGGATTTTTTATTTAGACTATAGTATTTCATTTAAACTGCTTAAATCATGAATAGTGAATTGCGAATAACGAATATGCAGTGGTGAGTGGTCAGCGGTCAGTGGTGAGTGAGTTGCCGTAATTGCAGAATTCGAAAAATAGCAAGCCAAACTCACCACTCACTACGCACAACTTACGACCTTCGCTCCTTCATAATTAATCATCGTCACATACGTCTTAAACTCTATTCCTAACCTGGTATACACATCAATCATCACCTCCTCTACCCCTTTGGCAACATACTCTTCTTTGCTCAGCATAAATATAGAAGGGCCTGAACCGGAGATACCGCCACCCAATGCACCGGCATCTCTGCTTTTCTTCTTCACATCATCAAAACCAGGGATAAGAATACTGCGCACCGGTTCAATGATCACGTCTTCCAACGAACGGCCAATAAGGTCATAATCGTTCTTCAAAAAACCAGCCACCAAACCGGCAATATTGCCCCATTGTTTGATCGCGGCTTTCAATTGCACTTCCTTCCGCAATATTTGCCGCGCATCGGAAGTACGCACTTCAATTTGCGGATGCACTACAGTAACATACATGGGTGGTGCAGTCAGTTGAACAATATTCAAGGGGAAGATTGACTGAATAAGCGTTATACCACCATAGATGCAAGGCGCAATATTATCGGCATGTTTTACCCCCGAGGCTACTTTTTCACCGTTCATGGCAAAACGAACCAGGTCCTCCTTTGTAAAATGGTTACCCAGCAAATTGTTAGCCCCTACAACCGCTCCCGCCGAACTGGCAGCGCTGGAACCCAACCCACTCCCTGGTTTTATTTTTTTATCAATGATCACTTCAAAACCTACTTTCTTGTCATACTCTTCCATTAAAGCCAGTAAGGACGCGCCGGCCACGTTCTTTTCCGGTTCTACCGGTAAATCATAACCGTCTGCATGCGATATAACAATACCCGGTTGCTCCCGTAATCGTATGGTCATTACATCCTGTGGCTGTTGCAATGCCATGCCCAACACATCAAATCCACAAACCAGGTTAGCCACTGTTGCCGGTGCAAAAACCTGAACGCCCTTTAATTCATTTGCCATTGTAATTCGTTTAACTAGTTTGATTCGTTAGGTCCTGTCTATGTTAATGTGCTGCACGGATTATATCAGCAAATACTCCGGATGCAGTTACTTCAGCACCGGCGCCGGCTCCTTTAACCACCAGTGGTTGATCGGGATAACGGTTAGTATAAAACAATACCACATTATCCTTTCCATACAGGTGGTAAAAATCAGATTGTGAATCTACATGCTGTAAGCCTACAGAAGCTTTTCCGCCTTCATACTTGGCTACAAACTTCAGCTTCTTGCCTGCAGCAGCTGCCTGCTGATATATTTCTTTAAAATACTTTTCCTGCTTTTCCATTTCTTTATAGAAATCATCCACACTACCTACCATACACGAAGCGGGCATAAAGCTGTTGTTGGTAATAGTTTCCATCTCCAGGTGCTCGCCTGCTTCCCGGGCCAGGATCATGATCTTGCGCATTACATCGGTACCACTCAGGTCTAACCGTGGATCGGGTTCAGTATAGCCTTCATCCTGCGCTTGTTTTACTACTTCGGCAAAACTGCGGGTGCCATCGTAATTATTAAATACAAAGTTCAGGGTACCGCTCAATACCGCTTCAATACGGGTAACCACATCGCCACTGCGCATCAGGTCATTTAAGGTACCTATTACCGGTAAACCAGCGCCCACATTTGTTTCAAACAAAAAGAAAGCGTTGTATTCGCGGGCGAGGTCCTTTAGTTTTTTATAATACTGGTAGGCCGATGAACAGGCTACTTTATTACAGGCCACCACCGAAATGCTTTTGGCCAGCAGCTGATCATATACCTGCGCTACATGCTCGTTGGCAGTAACATCTACAAAAACGGAGTTACGCAGGTTTTTAGAACGAACGGTTTCTACAAATTTACCCAGGTCGCTGGTTTCGCCCTGTTGCAGGTGATCGCGCCAGCTATCCAGTTCAATACCCTCATCACTGAAAACCATTTTCTTGCTGTTGGCCATACCCACTATGCGTACCTGCAAGCGCATGTTCTGTTGCAGGTATTGCTGTTGTTGTTTTAACTGGGCCAGCAGCTTGCTGCCCACATTACCGGTACCGGCTACAAACAGGTTTATTTGTTTATAAGTAGTTTCAAAAAAATCTTCGTGTAATACGTTGATGGCTTTTTTAACATCGGCAGAGGCTATCACGGCTGAGATATTTCTTTCAGAAGAACCTTGAGCAATGGCGCGTACATTTACCCCATTGCGGCCAATGGCGCCAAACATTTTACCACTGGTACCGGGATGGCTCTTCATATTGTCGCCTACAAGGGCAACTATGGCCAGTCCGGTTTCAACCCGCAGCGGCTCCACCCGGCCAGTCTCAATTTCGTAGGCAAATGTTTTATCAACGGCCTGTTTGGCTTTATCAGCAAGGGCTTCGTCAATACCCACACATATGGAATGTTCTGAAGATCCCTGAGTGATCAGGATCACGTTAATAAAATCATTAGCGAGCGATTCAAACAACCGGCGTGAAAAACCGGGTATACCAATCATGCCACTTCCTTCCAGGCTCAGCAATGCAATTTTATTAATGCTGGAAATACCACGAATGTTATTTCCATTCTTGTGTACATCGTTCTCGATAACAGTACCATGATCTTCCGGTGCAAAGGTGTTTTTGATCCATACCGGAATGTTTTTGCTCATGACCGGTTGTATGGTAGGAGGATAAATTACCTTGGCGCCAAAGTGCGACAGCTCCATGGCTTCCTGATAAGAGATGTGTGGT
>CBIMFG010000306.1:0-5831 GCA_966243125.1 uncultured Niastella sp. | reverse complement strand
ATCACCTGAATTTAATTTAGTAAAGCTTACCACCTGCACACTGGCATTAGCCCCTGTGTTAAATGGCCTTGTCAGTACTTTTTCAAGCGTCATGGTACTGCCGGTTAATGCGGTAATAACAGCCACTTCAAATGCGCCGGCATTTCCAATACCCGATAACAAACCAAAGAGGTTGTCATTGGTGGTACCACTGAGCACATTGTCCTGCATTTGTATTACAATCACTTCATCATTCACAGCCCAGGTATGGCCTGAGGTAAGCTGGTTGGCAAGTGTCAATTGCGATTTACCACCTACGGTGGAAATGCTGGAGACCTTTGCATAGGCATTTACTATCTGTTGGGCCTGGCTTGTAATGGTAAACAGTAGAAAAAATAACAGTGTAAGCGTGAACGGTAAGGATGTGCCATATAAGCACAATGACTTACCGGTTGAGCGGTAAAGTTGTTTCATAGTACGGATTTAAGGGGGACGGGTAATCCCGGGGTAAACGAACAGTTACGCGGACAAAATAATACAAATAAACCCGTAAATCATAGTACTATTTTTTTAGTAGCGCATTTTAATTTCCTCTTAACTGCTACTACAGACTTTATTAAAATTTATTACATATAAACACGACTGATCATCAGATAATGAAATCAAAAACAATGGTGCGGGCATTAAAATTGTAAAGCATACTATAACCCGGACCGGCCAAATAAATACATTGATCATGGGATATCAACCAATTGAAAATTATGGCATTATTGGTGACCTCAATACGGTTGCATTGATCGGTCTCAATGGTGCTATCGACTTTTTATGTTTACCTCACTTTGACTCCCCTACTATTTTCGCAGCCCTGCTCGACGATAAAAAGGGCGGTTCCTTCAGCATTCAACCTGTATTCAGGGAAATGAGCACCAAACAATTGTATTTGCCCGACACCAATGTTTTATTAACGCGTTTTTTGTCGGAAGAAGGCGTAGGTGAAATAACCGATTTTATGCCGGTGAAAGAACTCATTGACGATACGGAACTGATAAGAAGGGTAACGAATATAAGAGGCCAGGTAAATTATAAAATGAGTTGCCAGCCCGCTTTTAATTATGGAAGAAGTGGCTACGACATAAAAAAAGTATCGGACCACGAATTTATTCTCTCCAGCAAAGGAGATGACAAAACCAAAATCCGGTTGCAAATCTCCGTTATATTACAGGCGGAAGACGGGGCCATTACGGCCGATTTTACCCTGGCGCCAAACGAAACGGCTGATTTTTTACTGGCTTATATCGATGGCAACGATCGCCGCGATGAACGGGAGCTAAAAGAACAGGTAACCAAAACGCTGTTTGCCACTGTTAACTACTGGAAAGACTGGGTTGAACAATCTACTTACCGCGGACGTTGGATGGAAATAGTAAACCGGTCGGCCCTGGTGCTGAAATTATTATCATCGCACCAATATGGTTCTCTTATTGCAGCACCCACGTTCAGTTTACCCGAAACCATTGGTGAGAAAAGAAATTGGGATTACCGTTATACCTGGATCCGCGATGCAAGCTTCACCGTGTACACTTTATTAAGGCTTGGCTATGGCAAGGAAGCCGGCAATTTTATAAACTGGGTGGAGAAGCGTTGCCAGGATATAAAAGATAATACGCGGCTGGGTATTATGTATTCCATCAATGGCAAACGGCAGATCACAGAAAGCATCCTCGAAAATTTTGAAGGCTACAAACAATCGGCGCCCGTGCGCATTGGCAACGATGCTTATCGCCAATTACAGTTGGATATTTATGGCGAACTGATGGACGCGGTTTATCTGTACAATAAATATGAAGAACGCATTTCGCACGACTTCTGGAAAGATATGGCGAAACATATCGACTGGTTAGTTGATCACTGGCGCGAACCCGATGAAGGCATTTGGGAAGTAAGAGGCGGCAAACAAACCTTTTTATATTCCCGGCTGCAATGCTGGGTGGCTTTTGACCGGGGCATAAAGCTGGCCGAACAGCGATCGTTCCCCTATAACCCCGCGTGGCGCGAGCAACGTGATCTTATTTTCAAAAGCATTTACAATGATTTCTGGAACGATAAGAAACAGGCCTTTATGCAATACCCCGGTTCTGTAACGGTTGATGCTTCTGCCCTGCTGATGCCATTGATAAGATTTATTAGTCCGAAAGACCCCAAATGGCTGTCCACCCTACAATGCATTGAAGAAGAACTGATCTCCGATTCACTGGTATACCGGTACCGGCCCGATCTGGCAGCACCTGATGGGTTGGTTAGCCATGAAGGAACGTTTACCATGTGCACCTTTTGGTATGTGGAATGTTTATCGCGTTCGGGCCAACTGGAAAAAGCGCGGTTGTATTTTGAAAAAATGCTGGGCTATGCTAACCATTTAGGCTTGTTTTCAGAACAACTGGGTTTCAGGGGCGAACACCTCGGCAATTTTCCACAGGCGTTCTCACACCTGGGTTTAATAAGCGCCGCGTTCAACCTCGACAAACAATTAAACAACAGCCGGAATAAGAATGTGAACCACGCTATTTAAGCCACTGCTTTTTCGGGTTTGGCCATTTGTGGTACCATAAACTTGCGAATATGTTCTACTACCGCTTTTATATTATCGGCAAAGAACACGGTTATTGAATTATCAACTGCCTGTTGTATAGCAGCTTCCACCGCTTTTAGTTCATTAGATATTATGGTGATCTTTTTCGTGGGGTCAACCTGGTGAATGCCTGCACAGATCAACCGGTCTAATTCTTCCTGGCTGCGGCCACGCAGGTCATCATCGTGCCTGATGATGAGCTCATCAAAGATGGCGGCTGCTTCTTTGCCCAATGATTGAATGTCTTCATCGCGGCGATCGCCCACACCTGTTATTACGCCCACTTTAAGGGAAGCCGGCAACGATTTTATAAAGGAGGCGATGGCTTTTACGCCATGCGGGTTGTGCGCATAATCAACTATTATTTTGAAAGAATTAAAATCGAATACATTCATTCTTCCCGGAATGGTTTCCGCACAAGGAATAAAGCTCTTCAACGCTTCGGCTATACGGCCGGGATGAATTCTTTGTATAAAAGCGGCCAATGAGGCGGGCAAAATATTTTGAATGTTGAACTCGGCAGCGCCATTAAAAGTAAGGGGGATATCCGCCGCCTTGGCTACGGTATATACCATTTGTCTCTGGCGGATGGTGATGTACCCATTTTCATAGATAGCGGCCAAACCACCATTCTTCACATGCTGCTGCACCCAGGCATTTTCCGCATCCATAGTAAAATAGGCCACGTTACAGGTAAGGTTGCCACGCATATTACAAACCCGCACATCATCTGCATTCAGGATAGCATACCCATCGGGATGTACCGATTCGGGCACTACCGATTTTACCCTTGCCAGGTCATGCAAACTATTAATGCCCTGCAACCCAAGGTGGTCTTCGGCCACATTGGTAACAATGGCTACATCGCAATGATCGAAGCCAAGGCCACCGCGTAAAATACCACCGCGGGCACATTCCAGTACAGCCATATTCACCCCGGGGTCTTTCAACACTGTTTTGGTTGATTCGGGCCCCGTGCAATCGCCTTTTACAATCATTTGGTCATGAATGTATATACCATCAGTAGTTGTATAGCCTACTTTATAACCCGCATGTTTGGTTATATGCGCCAGTAACCTGGTGGTAGTGGTTTTGCCATTGGTACCGGTAATAGCCATAATGGGTATGCGTCCGCTCTTTTGATTGGGGAACAACATATCAACGATGGCCTTTGCTACCGGCTGCGAATTGCCTTGCGAGGGCGCCAGGTGCATGCGCAATCCGGGTGCTGCATTTACTTCCAACACCGCCCCGCCATTTTGTGTTATGGGTGTACACAAGTCAGGCGCCATCAGATCAATACCACAAATATTCAACCCCACCAGCCGGGCTATGCGTTCAAACAAAGCAATATTGTCGGGATGAACCAGGTCGGTTACATCTTCGGCAGTGCCGCCTGTGCTCAGGTTGGCGGTTGTTTTTAATAACACCTGCTGGCCTTCAGGCAACACGCTGTTTAGCGTAAAACCCTTTTTTCTTATTAACTCCAGCGTTGTTTCATCTACTTTGATCTTTGTTAACACGTTCTCATGATCAAGACCCCTGTTGGGATCTTCATTGGTAATATCTATTAACTCGCTAATGGTATGTATGCCATCTCCGGTAACATAAGGGGGCGTTCTCAGCGCCGCAGCTGTAAACTTATAATCAATGACAAGGATCCGATAATCGTTCCCTTCAATACATTTTTCACAGATCAGTTCCCTGCCATGTTGTTTAGCCAGCCTGAATGCGCTGAGTGCCTCCTTATAATTTTTTATATGGGCAGTAATGCCTTTGCCCTGGTTGCCATCAAGGGGCTTTATCACTACCGGATAACCAATTTCTTCAATGGCCGGCACCAGTTGTTCTTCTTCAGTGATCACGCTGCCTTCGGGCACCGGAATATAATTGCATTGCAACACCTGTTTGGTAATATGTTTATTGCAGGCAATGTCTACCGCAATATTACTGGTAGTACCCGCAATGGTGGCTTGTATTCTTTGCTGGGCGGCCCCATATCCTAACTGGATCAACGATTCTTCATTGAGCCGCATAACAGGGATCTTTCTTTTAATGGCTTCCTGTACAATGGCATGGGTGCTGGGACCCAGGCGGTTCCTGCCGGCAATGGCTTTAATGGCGTTTATGTCGTCCCAAATGTTACAGGCGCTGCCACTGATAAGCGCTTCTGCGATCCGTACTGCTGCCAGCGCTGCATATTTCCCGGCCTCCACATCTTCATAAGCAAATACCACATGATACAAACCTTTTTTACCAGCGCCGCGTGTACGGCCAAAACCAGCCTGCAAACCGGCCAGGCTTTGGATCTCCAGCGCTATATGTTCAATAACATGACCCATCCAGGTGCCATCTTTTATCCGCTTAAAAAAACCACCCCGTACCCCTTCCGAGCACCGATGTTCTTTCAGCGAAGGTATCAATGTAGTTATCCTTTCATAAAATCCCGGAATACAATCCGTTGGCTGCTCTTCCAGTTCTTCCAGGTCAAGCAACATCACAATCAACTTATGCTTACGCACCGACCAGTAGTTTGGTCCCCCCGTTGCTTTAACATCAATGACTTTCATATGATAGCAATAATTTGAAAGCATCATTGAAATTTTTATACCATTAAAAGGCTGAAAGCTGGCATAGCGTGCTGTTTGAATAGTGAAAACATTTCTACAGCTATTCAAATATTTTAATAGTGATCTCCCCATTAATAGTTGCACTGGCCCGGTACATACCTTCAGAAATGAATGGCATTTGTATATTACCCCAACGGTCTATGGCTATAAGACCGCCGTTTCCCTGAATATTTTTCAGCCTGTGCATACTGTAGGCACAGGCCTCCCGTAAGGTGAGTAGTTTGTATTCCATAAGGCAGGAAATGTCATAGGCTACCACTGCCCTGATAAAATGCTCTCCATCGCCGGTACAGGACACAGCGCAGGTATTGTTGTTGGCATAGGTACCGCTGCCTATTACCGGGCTATCGCCTATGCGGCCATATTGTTTATTGGTAAGGCCGCCGGTGCTGGTGGCGGCAGCCAGGTTACCGGCTTTATCCAACGCCACAGCGCCCACAGTGCCAAACCTGTTTTCCGGCGATTGGTCGGCCCCGCCTTCGAGGATCTTTTTCCATTCATTATAACGGAAGTCGGTATGAAAATAGTCAGCAGCAGATTCTGTAAGCCCCTGGGCCCGGGCAAAGTCATCGGCGCCCTGGCCGCTTAACAGT
>CBIMFG010000305.1:0-5838 GCA_966243125.1 uncultured Niastella sp. | reverse complement strand
GGTGTGGTGGTGGGTGGTGGCGTTTCCTGCGGCGGAGGCGTATTAATAGGATCTTCTTTGTGTTTACAACTACTTCCAATGAGTACCAGCAAAGCCAGTGCAAAAGCTTTATAATTCATTATTTATAGGGTATTGAATTTCAAGAGGCAATTATAATATTAAATGTTTTATAAAGCAAGAACCCTGGCTCTGTTGACATTTTATTACCCAGAAAAACACATTTTACTACCCTCACATCCTATGGCAACCAGTAATTTAGCAACCTGAACGATTGCTAGCCATTGCTTTTTCCATTCCATTTCCAGGTTGTACGGTAGGACCGGCATCCTGGAATTTTTTTGTGTTTCTGCAAAATATACGCAAGCGTTACTGCAGTGCTTCCGTATTTCCCGAAAACCACCTTAACCCTTGCTGGGCAGGCAGTTAGAAGGATAAAATGACACGCTGACACAATGAAATGTTAAAAGAACAGTTGTTAGTTTGGTGTTACCACATAATTAAATAAGGCTTGTTGCGTTTAAGCATAAGTATAGGTTAAACCAGGGGCGATCTTGTAGGGCCGAGTACTGTCTAAACCCGGGAACTAAGTATTATTCTTACTTATACGTACTTAATTATTAGTAACGCGCGTTATATATATTACGCATTGAATAACCTGGATTATGTATAAAGACAATCAATGCCCCGTGGCTTCAGGAATAACGTGCTTTTATCATTTTCAAATTACATTAATCAATAACTGAGATGGCATATACCCCGTCTTCAACCCGTTATGATTCCATGACGTACAATCGCTGCGGCAATAGCGGTTTATTGTTGCCTGCATTGTCGCTTGGGTTGTGGCATAATTTCGGCGGAGTAGACGATTTCAAAAATGGACGCCGCATAGTTCGGCATGCATTTGACAAAGGCATTACCCATTTCGACCTGGCAAATAATTACGGGCCGCCGCCCGGTTCAGCCGAAGAGAATTTCGGCGCCATGTTGAAGAAAGATTTTTCCGGTTACCTGCGCGATGAGTTGATCATCTCCTCAAAAGCCGGGTACCTGATGTGGCCGGGACCTTACGGTAATTGGGGATCGAGGAAATACCTGATGGCAAGCCTCGATCAAAGTTTGCAACGGATGCGGTTGAATTATGTCGACATCTTTTATTCGCACCGTCCCGACCCCGATACACCGCTGGAAGAAACGATGATGGCCTTGCATGATATTGTGAAAAGTGGAAAGGCATTATATGCAGGCATTTCAAACTATCCGGCTGCAGAAGCAAAAAGAGCATTTGAAATTTTGAAACAGGCAGGCACGCCTTGTCTTATTCATCAGCCCAAATACTCGATGTTTGAAAGATGGGTAGAAGGCGGATTGCTGGATGTGCTGGAAGAATATGGTGTAGGATGTATTCCGTTCTCACCACTGGCGCAGGGCTTGTTAACCGATAAATATTTAAAAGGTATACCAAACGATTCAAGGGCAGCAAAAGAACATGGTCATTTGCAAACAAATGAAATAACGCCCGGGAAGATAGAACGGATAAAAAAATTGAACGAGATCGCGAAACGCCGTAATCAGTCGCTGGCGCAAATGGCGCTTAGCTGGTTACTGAAAGACAAACGAATAACAACGGTATTGATAGGCGTAAGCTCAGCAGAGCAGCTTGATAATAACCTGGCTTGTCTTTCAAATAAGCATTTTTCATCTGCAGAACTGAGTGAAATTGAATCGATTTTGAAGGGATAAACGCAGGTATGAATGCAAAACATATGGCTAAAACGGTAGGCAACATATAACAACAGTAAAAGGTTTTAGAACGCTTAGACAAAACGAAATTTAGTATTATATTGCACCGTTCGTAAACGCTACCTAACCCCGCCAACCCAACAACCGCATGGAATAACCGCCAAGGTGTTCTTGTGCTGCTGGCAGGTTATATCGGAATCTGGTAGTAGATTTTACACGGGTCTGATATCTTATTTAGTAGCTACTTATCCATACACCTGAAATGAAAAAGACTATCCTGCATTTGTTGATCATGCATGGGATTTTAACCCAGGCGTTTGCACAGGGAAGTGCAACCTCCGCTAATGACCACTCCACCTTGTGGGGTTCTTATTCAGCGAACGAGCGTGTTAATAATATTAAGACCAAGATTCCCCTTCCCGGTTTACTGGGCCAGCAGGGACTTGGTAATAATACTGCCAGCACCGCCGGCCATATTAATGCATTCGAATCTTATATAGAACGGGTAACGATTGACGCCAAAGCATCTGGTGATTTTGAGATGCAGGTGTACAGTAAAGGCCTGCAACCTAATGAGACCATCGAAATGCAGGTATTTGATCCTACCGGCAAAGCATTGGCCGATCCTGCACAGGTAACTGCCACAGAGAATGCTACCATAAAAAAGCAGTTCTCACAGATCAGAACATGGAACCCGGAGAACCCGCACATGTATCAGATCGTATTAACATTAAAAGACGCCACTGGACAAGTAATTTACACATTCACTAAAAAATTCGGTTTCAGAACTGTAGAGTCTAAACCCGATGGTATATACGTAAATAACGTAAAGGTGATCTTTAAAGGGATGAACTGTCGCAGTGCCAACCTGGGCAACTACAGAACATCTGAAGAAGCTTACCTGGCCGATATTAATACCATGAAGGATCTGAACATGAACGCGGTGCGTTTATCGTACTATCCTGTGGATCCTTTATACTTCGACCTGTGTGATTCTATTGGTCTGTTTGTGATCAGTGAATTGCCTGGTTCTGATAAAAGAATGGTGAAAGACATCGTATTCAGCGGTTTGAACCACCCTTCAGTTATCTGTTGGTCAACCGGGCCCGACCTGGCTGCCAACAAAGAACTCGATAAAGAATTTGCTACTTATGACGTACAAAGCCGGTATGTTATACATCCGGTAAATAAAGGTGGAAAAACCGGTGACTTCAATTCTGTTGCCAACTCAATCTTATACGGTACCGAAGCGTTTACTCCAGTAGAGTTCGGTAACGGTATCTTCAACGGTGGCCGTGCTGCCGGTTTGGATGAGTTCTGGACAGAAATGAGCAAGTCGAATAAATTCTCTGGTAGCTTCCTGGCTACGTATAAAGATGACAATGGCATTGAATCTGCCAGCGGCTTCGATCCCAAATCAAAAGATAAATGGGCCAGCTATTACGCCATTAAAGAAATATGGGCCCCACTTGGTTTCAACATCAGTCAGCTGCCTGCCAGCTGGAATGGCGTGATCACTATTGAGAACAAATTCCTGTATACCAACCTGAGCAGATTAAAGTTCAACTGGAAGTTGGTATTGTTCCCCAAAGCAACTCAAAAAACACTGGAACCATTGGTTGTTGAACAGGGAACTATCGCATCGCCTTATACCGGTCCTGGTGAAAAAGCTGACCTGAAATTCAGCTTCCAGAACCAGTTCACTGTATGTGATGCCTTGCAACTGACCGTACTGGATTCACGCGATAAAGAAGTATATACTTTCACCTTCCAGATCCGCAAACCCGTGGATGTGGTAGCAACCAGCCCTGAAGTAGCCTCTATCTCTACCATTATGCGTACAGAAGAAGCAGATTTCCTGTCACTGGTATGTGATGGTATCAACTATATCTTCGATAAAAAGAGCGGTAACCTTACCAAAGTATATGTAGGTAAACGTGACCTTGCATTTACCGGTCCTTTCCTGGCTGGTATTCACAATGGTTATACCATGGCCGATTTCAAACACCTGGTAAAAGACAACGTGCATACGGTAGAGGTTACTTATAAAGGTGAGAGCAGTTTGTGGGTAAGATGGACATTCCACACAGGTGACCTGCCTCGCATGGAATATCAATACTCCATGAAACCTGTTGGTGAATTGGTTGGTATCACCTTCAAATATCCTGAAGAGAAGATCACCGGTATGAAGTGGATGGGCCGCGGTCCTTTCCAGGTTTGGAAAAACCGTCAGAAAGGACAACAGATAGGCGTGTGGGAAAGATCAAACAAATCGAACGTAAACAATGCCGAATACAAAGGATATCATGCTGATATTTACTGGGTACAGTATCAAACCAACATGGGTAACTTCACCCTGTATACCGATCAGCAGAACATGTACCTGCAATTGTTCAACCCATTGAAACAAGGCGCCCTGTTGAACGAGTTTGCTTCAGCTCCGTTCCCTGACAATGGTAACATCAGCTTTATGCACCAGATCAGTGGTTTAGGTACTAAACCTGCTGAGAACACTGGTAACAAGAGCCTGAAAAGCGCCAACGACCAGTTAGGTGGCAGCATCTATTTCGATTTCAGATGGTAATGTAATCCTACTAAAGATACCTCAAGAGTGGCCCTGATAGCATCGGGGCCACTTTTATTTTATGCCTACCTTTGTGCTATGGAATACGTACAGTTAGGAAAGTCAGACATGCGCATCAGCCGCATTGCTTTTGGTTGTATGTCGTTGGGTGATGAAGATGCTGCCAATGAGAAGATCTTACACCGTGCACTTGACCTGGGTATTAACTTCTTTGATACGGCCGATCTGTATGCAAAGGGCATGAATGAAATATCGGTAGGTAAAGCGCTTAAAGGCTACCGCGATAAAGTATACATTGCTACCAAAGTGGGCAATCAATGGCGGGCCGATGGCAGCGGATGGGATTGGAACCCGCGTAAAGAATATATTCTCTCCTGTGTAGAAAAGAGTTTGCAGCGCCTGCAAATAGATTATATAGATCTGTACCAGCTGCATGGCGGTACCCTCGATGATAACATTGATGAAAGCATTGAAGCATTTGAGTTATTACAACAGCAGGGTAAAATAAGGCATTACGGCATCTCCTCCATTCGCCCCAATGTGATCCGTGAATATGTAAAACGCTCCAACATCGTAAGCGTAATGATGCAATACAGTTTGCTTGACCGCCGCCCCGAAGAAACCTGTTTATCATTATTACACGAAAACAATATTGGCGTACTGGCCCGTGGCGCCGTAGCACAGGGTTTACTGGTAAACAAACCACCTAAGCCCTACTTGAATTACCCGGCAGCAGAAGTACAAAAAGCCGCCGCCGCCGTACAATCTATCTCCAACAACCAACGCAACACCGTTCAAACAGCCCTTCGCTACGTGTTACACCACCAGGCCATCACCACCGCCGTAGCTGGTATAAGAACAATGCAACAATTAGAAGAAGCTGTAGCTGTTTTTAAAACGTCATTGCTTACTGAAAACGATATCTCTTCTTTACAACAAGCCGTTGTTGCGAATAAGTACGAACAATATAGATAGTTCCAGGTTCCGAGTTCCAGGTTCCGAGTTCCAGGTTTAGAGTTGCCTTCCCTGGTTAACTGGTCAACTGGTCAACATGTTAACTTGTTAACTCGTCAACTGATCAACTGGTTAACTGATCAACCTCTATCAACTACCTCAACAACGTAATATCCCCAGTTTTCCTCACCTTCCTCCCATCAAAAAACTCCACATCCAACGTATACGCATACACATCCATCGGCTGCAGCTGCCCATTCACCATCCCATCCCAACCTGCCCGGCGGTCATGCGTTTCAAACACCACCTTGCCCCAGCGGTTATAGATCTTCCAACTCATTTTAGCAATACCAAAACCGGTTACGGAGATATAACCATTGCGACCAAAGCGGCCGGGTGTAAAGGCATTGGGTACATCCAGCAGGGGATCAATCAAGGCTTCCACCTCTTTACAAAGTGTATCGGTACACCCGCTTTCAGAGGTGGCAATTAAACAGGCCTCATACGTGCCGGTAGCGTTGTATTGGTGACTAACGGTATCTGTTGTTTTTTTAGTGACC
>CBIMFG010000304.1:0-5855 GCA_966243125.1 uncultured Niastella sp. | reverse complement strand
GGTATTCACCCACCAATACAAGTCATGATTATTGGGAAGGTGGAAAAACATCAACCTATAAGGTGGGGGTTACCATTGGTATAGCCAATACCCCGGCCAGCGTATCATTTGGTTTATCGTTTTCTCAGGATACATATAGAGGATTTGGCGTGGGAATGGATGTAGGTATCGGTGGAAAATTTGGTAATCAAACGATTGGCTTTGCAACCGGTACAGACGGTTATGGCGGTTATTATGAAGGCGCATCTCTTCACTTGGGGGTTGGCAACAGAATGATGGGGGCTTCGCTTGGATTAGATGTGAGCACAGATTTCAGATCTGTAGATGCCGGTTTTACTGCCAATTTACAAGGTTTGGGATATACTATGAGTACTACAGGCGCCAAAGGATGGTCTGCCCTGGGATATTCAAGCTCGATAAGCAGTACATCAGATCCTGCGCTTCAAACCTCAACTAAATCTTCTGGTTTGAATGGTATACCGGTTTTCCCTGGAGTTTTTCTGAATTTAGGCCGTAATAAAACACGTTATTGGGTAGACAAAAGTACCAGCATCAGCACCCATGGAAGCTTATATGCAAGTAACGGATGGGAAGGGTCCGGTGGACAGGTGTCAGATAATGTGGCATATGATACTTACTCATTGCTGGAAGATAATGAAGACAAAAGCATTGCAGATTACTCGGATCCCACTACTATACAGGGAGGGGCTTACCTTGATTTTGATATGTATGATGTAAGTGCGCAAGGATTAGGCGGGTCAATGCGGCCCTATGAGTTTGTAGGGGAAGCACTTGGTCAGAATCGTAAGGACCAGAATAACAGCCCAAAGGTTACTTACTATTCGCCTGGTACAAATTATCGTCAACCAGACTTTCGGTTTATAGGAGATTTTAGTAATACATATCGTCAGAATTACCCCGATTATGCAAATGCGGCTACAGATCTGCGGTATACAGCCCCACCTTTTGATATTAACCCTATATACGGAAATGATTACGATAATGATGGTATTATAGATGGGTTTGCCAATAATATGCTGGCCGGTTCCAAATATATTCAAACGGGAGTACGTGTACTTCCCTCAAATATTGCAGGTTATGACAGAAATGCGAGGTATAAATTTGGAATGATCGATGGTTTTTCAATTACCAATGAAAGTGGTGTTACTTATCACTACGGTCTTCCTGCCTATACGTGGGGGGAAGAATCGTATCAACGGAAAATTGATGCTCCCGGCGGAAGTGTGGCTTATAACAGAGGCTCAAAGCCTGAAGCATATGCGTATACCTGGTATTTGACTACCATTACAGGGCCTGATTATGTAGACCGGAATAATAATAATCCGGCCGACGAAGGAGATTGGGGATATTACGTAAATTTTGAGTACGGCAAATGGTCGAATAATTATGTATGGCGAAATCCGGCTACCAGGTATAATACTGATGAGGATAACAGATTTCAGAATGTTTCCATGGGTAGAAAAGAGATATACTACTTAAATGCAATAAGAACCCGTACCCATGTGGCATTGTTCGAAAAAGACATCCGGTATGATGGTAAAGGCGTTTCTCCTTCAACGTTTAACAAGGATACAAAGGGAGTATATACTAACGATGGTGAGTATAATGTTAATAGTAGTCAAAGCTTGCAGCTGAAGAAAATATACCTGTTGAATAGTGCAGATGCGGGCATTGTTAATAATAACTCCGGGTTTAATGATGCTTTCCGCCCAATCGTAGGACGTAATTATGATTGTTCTGAATGCGAGCTGGCGCCAAATGTTTTGGATAAAACAGATGTGGAGGCAGTAGGAAGGGTTAATCTTGAATCGAAAGCAATTAGAATTATCGATTTCAAGAGTGATTATTCACTTTGCCGCAATACAACCAACAGTTTTGATATAGATGCCTCTCAGACTAAATTGGGCAAATTAACCCTGAACTCGTTGAGTATGCGAGGTAAAGGGGGCGCAGATCTGATGCCACCTACCCGGTTTGAGTACGAGCTTTCTGATGAAGATAGAAAATACACCGGTGGCGCTACAGTTACCTGGACCAATTTTTCCACCGCCAATGGTGCTTTTGAAGTAGGAGATATGGTTATGATAGAGGGAAGTCCTGCACTGTTTGGCAGCGTGATCTATAAAAAAACGCTCTCTGGAAATATATATACTTATGAGCTTTTGGATACTGAATATCGGTCATCCCAGCCATCTACTGCCAATGTATACGCAACCAAAAATCCTCCATTTTACGATGACGGATATGATTCATGGGGGCTGTATAAAAGTAATCGGGTTTCCAGTATCGGGGTTAATGAGGGCCAGGCACGTATAACCAGCCAGTTGTCGGCACATTCGGTAGATGCATGGTCGCTAAGAAAAATTATTACCCCGCTAGGTGGCGAAGTGAAGATCGGTTACGAGTCGGATAGTTACTCCAAAGCAGCTATGCGGTCTAATTTGCCTTTCGCTGTTACTCGAAACTATTTCTCTGCTGAACCTGCCGGAACTATTGGTTTTGCTTTTCGTTATTCAGAATTGGGAGGCGACCATCCTTCTGATTTTTTTAAACCAGGCGATCAGGTTGATTTTATAGCGCTTCAAAAATCCTATCTTAAATCTGGAGGTAGTTGGCAGGGTAATTATGTAGAACGGGTATTGGACAGCCGAAAATTTAGCTCACCTGTAACCGTAAATTCGGTTGATGATAATAATTATATTGTTTTTTTACAGGGAGACGATTTGCAATATCAGCTGTTTACAAATAAAAAAGGCTATTTTACAGAGAGCGGTCTGATCTTTGACCCCGTTGCTGACCAATATAATATTGAAGCGGCGCCCCCTGCGGGTGCAAACCTGTCGAAAAATAATAGCAGGGATATATATGGAGGTGGATTAAGAGTAAAATCACTCAGTTTGGTTAACCGTTTGGCAGGAATAACATATAATACTACTTACGACTACAACATACCAGGCTCTTCAGCCAGTTCCGGAGTAACAACTTATGAAGGTAGTGTATTGGAAAAGGCGCCTTTTGATGCGCCCTATACCCAGACAGCTTTTGAAATTACGAAAACACACTACAAACAACTATTGTATAAAGATTTGAACACATTATACTCCATGGCCAGGGAAATACCTTCACCTGGAGTAATGTACGAATATGTGACTGTTGAGAATTCTGTAAAAAATGATGCAGAACCTTTTTTCCGGATAGTGCCAGGTGTAACCCAATATAAATTTGAAGTTTATCGTGACAATATGATTTGCCGTTTCGATGTTAATGACCGCAGGCAACAAGTGAGTAGCCCCTGGGGTAACATGAATACCCGCAATTTGACATTACAAAAATTTACAGGTAGCCTGGGATTAGTGAGGCGAATAACTCAATATGATAAAAAGAATGGAAAAAAATTGAAGGAAACAATAAATCACTTTTTGCATGAGGGGTTGGAAGATCTGACACCTTACCAGTTTATGCTTCAATATGGGTACAGGCTGAAGCAATATAAATATCAGGGCTTTATAGAGGAAAGATTTTCCGAAGTAAAAGAAGTGATCAATCAAACCAATTCCGCTGATAACGGAGTAAAAGCTACATTAAGTGCACGGGAAGAATTTCCTTGTATCAGTACGGGACAAACAACTGTTGATTATGTGACTGGCATACATACAAATTCCACCAATGTGGAGTATGACTTTTATAGTGGAGCACCAACAAAAATTGACGAAACAGATGTATACGGTAATAGATTCCGCACGCAAACTAAACCGGCTTATACTGTACCTGCCTATGCAGCAGGAATGGGATTAAAAATGAAGGGTGGCAAAAATATGCTTACCCAGGTTGCAGGAAAAAATGTATACAAACTAGACGATGGAGATAATGTAGTGGGAATTGTTTCTGCATCTGCCAGTATTTGGGGTAATAACACACCTTTAATAGATGTAGATGGTAATGCCGCCAGTGAACCGGATGTATGGCGGGTGAAGTCATCTTATAGCTGGATGCCGGATACAAAAACTTTCGATGGCATGACAGCTGTTGGCAATTTTGTTGATTTTAACTGGAATGCTCCTGCTTCATCAGATGCCCGTTGGAAAAAAACATCGGAAACAAGTCTGTATGATGTTTTTTCTAAACCGCTGGAGGCAAAAGATATCGATAATAATTATGTCGCTACCCACATGGATTATGGTAGTAAGAGAATACTTACAAAGGGTTCTGGTGCCAGTTATTATGAAATTGCTTATAGTGGTGCTGAAGATGAAGGCGTGAATCAGGCTAATAATATGTTTGTTAAAAAAACAGATGGAATAATAACTTCCGGAACAACTGTGGCTCATACCGGTGCCAGGAGCCTGAAGCTGGGAGCAGGTGGGCAAAAGGGATTTGTTTATACAGTGAGTACAGATAAGTTAGTGCCAGGCAGAAAATACATCGCTCACGTGTGGACCAAACCTGTATCCGGTAGTTCAGCCAATGTTAAATTGTATTATGCTGTTAACGGAGTTGAGAAAAACGTTCCGGTTTTACCGGGAAGTGGTTCAAAAACGGCAAATGGCTGGACTTTACTTGATATGATAATTGACGGTTCTGATATTATTCCGGGAGCTACATTAACAGTTGGTTGCCGTAATAATGCCACTTCCGGAGATGTTTATGTAGATGATTTTCGCTTTCAGCCTTATAATGCTACCACTACGGCTTATGTATATGATGCTTTCAGCGGCGAGCTAACGCATATTTTAGATAATAATAACTTGTATATGCGGTATGAGTATGATGCCGTAGGAAGGTTGGTAAGAACGTATCGTGAAAAATTAAACCTGAACAAGGAATTTAAAACACATGAGTTTCAGTATAATTACGGAACCAGCAGATATGGTAATGACCCGGTTAATGGGACTTATACTAAAAGTAATTGCCCGTTCAATACTATTGCCCCTTCAATAGCGGTAAATATTCCGGGCGGCCAATATATTTCTTATAAATCTCCGGATGAGGCTAATGCCATGGCCAGAGCTGCTGCCCAGGATCAGGCCAACGCTGGAACCTGTAATTTAATTTATGCAAGATTGGCATTTGAAAATGTTTATCCTGTTGGTTCCTCGAACTATGGAGATATAGCAGTTTACTTTTATTTAGATGCAGCTTGTACCCAACCTTACAATGTATCAAACCTAGTCGTTAATTGGACTGATTGGTTTTCCTGTGATGATTCGGCATGTGGTGAAGAGTCCACAATAACGCGTGGCGTAATAATAAGCGGAACAAAAGGATACTTGGAAGGAAACGTGATGCTTTCCTCATACGGTACCTGTTATTGTTCTTTGGATGTTCGGCTTGCTCCTGGTACTTACAATATTGTTTTTTAATAAAACTTAAAAGATGAGATCGATAGTATATATATTATTAGCTGCTGTTCTACTTATTGCCATACCAGGATATACGCAGAACAATAATGACAGTTCGCTGGTAAGGTCGGTAAAATATATCCAAATGAAATTAGGACTTTCAGATAATGTAGCAGACCAGCTTTTAACGGCTATGACCAACATGAGGCACGAGATGCAAATGACTGGCGCCAATTCAAATGCGGAAGACCGAAAAACTCAAATGCGCCGGATAAAAGCAAACTATAATGCACAGGTGAAAAATTTACTAACGCTGCAACAATGGGTCTCGTATCAGCAACTGGAGGCAGCAAGCAGCGAAGGATTTAAAAAACGGATGAAAGCTAAAAAAATAGCAGTGAGTGAGCTCGAATAAAAAGCGAGAGCTCTCCTATAAAAAAGTTAGTATTAATATACAAATCATTGCATATGTCATTACTGCGCAAGAACTTCTGT
>CBIMFG010000303.1:0-5868 GCA_966243125.1 uncultured Niastella sp. | reverse complement strand
TGGGTCAATTACGCTGGTAATATCATTACCCTGCACCAGTACATTATCAGTATAATATAAAAAGATACCTATTGAAGAAGAGCTGGAGATCTTGTTATCGATGAGCTGGTTACCTTTTATGCGTTCAGTGGCCTGGTTAACATCGGGTATACTCGACAGGGTAATACCTGTATAGCCACCAGTAATGGTGTTGTTGATGATGAGGTTGCTATCGCAATAACTGTTGCCTTGCGCCGCCGCAAAATCGGGCGATCCGTTGATCACAATGCCTTCATTGTTTTGCGGATAAAGAGGGTTCACCGTATTCAGGATAGAACAGTTGCGGATGGTATTGTGATCGGCATCGCCAACCAGGTGTACACCTACGCCAAATTCCCCTATGGCATTGGCGCCGGGCACAATTACCAGGTTATCGAACGTAACAAAATCAGTATTCCACAGCTGGATCAATTCCCGGTTGTAAATATCTGTAGAAGTAAAAGCAAGTGTTACGCCATTACAGTTAAAGACAATGGGTTTGGTAACAGAACTGGTGAAGTTCTTCATCACTATCCTTTCATTATAAGGACCACTACCTGCCGCCACATTAACCGTAACCGCGCCGGTAAGGCCACCTGCAAGGAAGTTTACACAGGCGCCAAAAGTTTTGAAGTTTCTACCAGTAGCCGGTTGTCTGTTATCAATGGTATAAGTTCCCGAGATCTGTGCCTGTAACTGGTTAACCGGGGCACATAAACATACCATCATAACGATCCTTGCTACAAACAAATTACAATACGAACGCAGGCGTTTCAAAGTACGCATAGCAGTAGAATTGGTTTTTTAATCTGAACACACAACATGTATTATGTTGGGCGTTTTATTATGTCGCTTAAAGTTATTGCAGTGTTAACCGTGTTACTCCAATGTTAACAACCGAAACAAAAAACAGTGGTTTTGCACTATTGGAAAACGGCAAACGGCAGACGGCAAAGAATTTCGGGCGGTGCAAGGTTGTTTATTAAATTCAAAATTCGCGAGCCCACCTTAAACCTTAAACTTTATACCTTCACCCTATCTCACAATCAATACTGTACCCGATATGGTTCCATATCCACCCTCTTTCGGTTGAATAACATAATAATAGGCGCCGGTTGGTAATGGGTTACCATTTATATCGCCCCGCCAGGGATTGCTGTACCCGGTGCTTTTAAACACGATCTGCCCCCAGCGATTAAATACCTGTACCGTTGCATTCTTGTAATCTTCCAGTCCGGGGATCTTCCAGGTATCATTCTTGCCATCGCCATTTGGCGTAAAGGCATTAGGCACCTTTAATTCCTTGAACACTTTCAGCAACATGCTGTCGGTGCCGGAGCAGCCCAGGTCACCGGTGGCAGTAATGTAATAGCGTTGGGTTTCAACCGGCGTAGCAAAAGGTTGCAACTGGCTGGGGCTCGATAAACTAGTTGCGGGAGACCAGGTAATAGCAGCAGTAGCCGGTGTTACTGAAGCCTGTAACAGGATGCTCTTACCAGGCTCTGTGATCAAATCGGGCCCGGCATCTACCGTAGGTACAGGATAAATTTTCACCACGGTGGAGGCGGTATCAGAAATACAACCTTCGTTACTGGTTACAGTCATGGTTACTGTATAGGAGTTGGCTTGCTTGTAGGTTTTGGCAGGGCTGGCGCCTGTTCCGGTAGTACCATCGCCATAAGTCCACTTCCAGGTGGCGCCGGCAGTAGTACCCGGGTAAATACTTTTATCAGAAAAAGTGAACGCTGTTCCGGCACATTGCTCGGGCTTGGTTACGCCTATACCGGCAACGGGTCTTTCACCAAAGGTGGCAATAGTAGCAGTTATTGAATCTGTACAGCCCTGGTTGGTGGTAACAACCAGTTTTGCCGGATACGAACCAGGTGTTGCATAATAATGCGTGGGGCTTTTATCGGTGGCAGTTCCATTATCGCCAAAGTTCCAGGCATATTGCAGTGTACCGGTAAACACACCGGGCACGGTAGTTTTGTTTACAAAATCAGCGGTACCATTGGGCATACACACAACAGCTGGCGGATCAAATGCAGCCTTGGGCATACCAGGTATGGTTACCGTTTTAGTTACCATGCCTGCGCAGCCATCGCTGCTTCTGAAGGCCCACATATTTACATTGTAAGTTCCACCCGCAGCATACGTCTTTTGCGGCGCCATTACATCATCGAAAGTTTTATCGCCAAACTCCCAACGCCATTTATCAATTAATGGGTCGGGCGAACTGGCGTTAAAACCATTCATCTTGGTAGCGCAAACCGGTGTTACCGTAAAATCGGCTGTAGGGCCAGGTAACACTTTTACTTCAACAATTAAATTTTCGCTATTGGTACAATTGTCAATATGGGGCGATACTATTGTTATTGGTATATAATAAGTACCAATTGCAGGCGCCAGGGCCGGCAACGGTTGCTTATAAACATTGTATACTACCCCATTCACTTCTTCTGTTCCATCAGGCACCGGGTTGGAGTATACGATGTTACCACCTGGCAGAAAACCGGGTAGCTGGCCATAATTCCAGATAATACCCGTAACCGGATACAATGTTTTTATGTTTATGGAAAAAGGCGTTTTAGGACAGGTATAGGTGTTCGGAGTGGCGCTGCTGTCGTTCTTAATTTCTGAAATGTACGTGAGGTTATTTATATAACAACCCGCATTATAGCCGTAACTTTCATACTGACCATATCCGTAAGTAATAGCATTAAAACCAGAATCGCTTTTTACGGTATGTTGGGCTCCTACTGCCGGAAACTCTCTAAACACCACCTTGTAACCAGGTAAATGGGGATGATCTATTACATTATAAGAGGTTAAATCGCCGGGCGTGCTGCCATCTATTGAAAGGGACGACAATCCATTTTGGTGAATAGTGAGCGTTACACCATTAAAAAGGATGTTTTCTTTTTGAGCACTGTAGAACGAAACATTTTTAATAGCCTGTTCCATAGGGCTCAGGAAGATCATTTCCGGATCGCCCTTTGTGCCTGGCACACACTCATCCTGGGACCTCATTAACTGCGCCACCATAATCGGTTTATCGGCAGTGATATATTGTGGCTCGGTAGCAAAAACATCATAATAGCTGGTATCAGTCAACGCTGCCGATGTTAGACTGCCATTCACATACACGTTGGTTAACCTGTCGCGCACAAATATGCGGAAGATGTTTTTGTTTGGTTTATCGGGGCCAAGGTTGGAAGCGGTTATACCGGCAAGGTAACGGGAACCCCAGGCCGTGGCCGGGAAAACCTGTTGCATGATAAAATCACCGCTTGAATTAAGTACATTACATTGATTGGGATCAATCTCCGTACGGCTGCTTCCTGAAAAAACAGAAATAGGATGGCATTTACCATCGGCCCCGGCAATTGACACAATTCTGCTGCCCGACATATTATTTCCAAATTTCCCGGTTGCCTTCCCCATTACATTAAACATCTCCCCTTTATTCAGTATTACATCGTACGATTTTGTAGGAATCAAACCACTAATAGTTTCATTGATGGGTGTAATGCGTACCCGGGTATTGTTTTCTGCAGCCACTACATAAAACCAGGAATAATCAAAGGCACCATTACCCAGTTCATAAGCCTGGGGTGGGTTGCAGGAAACATAAGTATATCCATACGTTTCAACCGGTAACAACATGGCCGCGCCGGAACTATTTACCCCATACATATGCGCATAGGCAACAATGGGTACATCACTTTCAATATGCACTGCCTTCTTGTACGTTCCTTCTCCAGTGATGCGGCAATCATCCGCTCCGGTTTTGGGGATAGCATCTGTTACCACCACCTGACCGGCGGCAATGGAATAAGTTCTAACCCAGGAAGTTCCGGAAACGCTCACCGTAACATTCGCAGGTTGATCGGCACTCAGGTATACAACCATATCCTGTGTATTAGCACCCATAAGATCGTTGTAGCCGTAGCCCACCCAAAATTCCTTTCCCTTGTTGGTAAAGTTCTGCCCATATGACAAAAGGCAGGCACTTGCCAATATAAATGTCAAAATGACTCTCAATATCAGTTAGCTTTTACCTGCTAATTTATTTCTGACAAGCGTGAAACCGGCCATTGCAAAACACCTAAAAGAAAAATAGTGGAAAAGCACTATTTTATTTCCTCAACCCGCCAAATGGTATTAACTTTCCGTTACCTGGAGACCATGCTTACTTTACCTGGCTTTATCCCATGTTACTGAACACTTTGCCTGCCAGTGAAATTCACCAATTCATTAAAAAGTATATGTATGTGGCGTATGAATAGCATCGCAGTTCATTTAATATGCCTGCTCTTGCTGCCTTGCTGTATGAACCTGTTTTCATTGAATGCCCTTTGCCAGGGAGCCATTCATGAAAACACCCCTCACTCCATAGTTACCGGTACACGTTTGATTGATACTTCGGCCATCAACACGGTTATTAAAAAAGCCGACGGTTTGCGGGAACAGGCTATTGATAGCGCCATGGTGCTCTACCACCAGGCTATGCGCGCCAGCCAGTTACTTCAGTACAACTACGGCGTGGCCAAAGCCCTTTTTGGTATCAGCCGCTGTTATAATAATAAAGAACAAAAAGAAAGCTCGGTACAATATGCCCGCCAGGCGCTTAACTGGTGCCCCGACGATATACGCGGCCACGAACTGATAGCCTCCGTATACCTGGCCCTGTCAGAGATCTACTATTATCAAAACAGGTACGACTCCTGCTCCTACTACCGCTATACGGCCCTGCGGGAACTGGAAAACAACAAAGTGGTGAACCCCCGCGCGCAAATAGGCGTGTTGTGCAGCATCTTACAATTCTGGCTCAACGCCCACGAAGACATTCACAACGACCTGTACATAAGGGAAGTAGTGCAACGCATTAATAACATTGAACGCAATGCGCTGGCCACCAACGACAGCACCCTGCTGCTGAAGATCTATTTTCATAAAGGCGGTTACTATAATAATATAGGCCAGAACGACTCAGCCCGCTACTACTGTGAGCGGCACCTGCAACTGGGCCAGGCCCTGAAAGCCTCCCTTTCCATGACCATTGCCACTCTGCTGAACATTGGGTTAACTTACATGGACGATAAGCGGCCCGAGGCAGCCTTGCAATACTATAAAAAAGCGCTGGCCGAGATCCCTGAAGACAGACAAAGCGAGAACCGGTATGTGATCTTCGCCAATATTTTTCAGGGCGAAGCCTATGCCATGCAGCACGACTGGAAAAAAGCCATTGCCATTACCGAACCGGCGCTGGCCGAGGCAAACAGCTTCAAGATCATGCACCTGATGGATCATGCGCACAAAACCCTGGCCGATGCGTATGAAGCCCTGGGGCAATACAAACTGGCGAACGAGCACCGTAAACAATATTCCCTGTTACGCGACAGTGTGCAACGCATTCAGAAGCTGGAGATGATATATGATATGGAGGTAAAGTACCGGCTGAGCGAAAAAGATAAACAACTGGCCCAGCAGGCACTGGCCATTGAGCGGAATGAAAGCCGGCTACAAACGAAAAATTTCTGGATCATTGCCATTTCGGCCAGTTTCATATTAATTTTGGCGATCGGGATTTTGATTTACCGTAATAATCACCATAAGCAAACCCTGCAGGCAGAAAAGATCCGCAACCTGCGTCAGGAAATACAAATTGCCAGTTTGCAGGCCATGGTGAACGGGGAAGAAAAAGAACGAAGCCGCATTGCGCGGGAATTGCACGACGGTATTGGCGGTACGCTGGGTGCTATACGAACGCGGGTAAGCGCCATGGTGCGAAAGTACAAAACTGCTCATACCAACGACGACTTTACCGAGCTGATGCAAATGCTGGAG